>NZ_CALPCV010000024.1:0-40374 GCF_943193095.1 Parasutterella muris
TGGGAACTTTAAATTTATCGAAGATTCGGCATCTTTGCATCTAGACGTTCCGAAAAAATTTATTTTGGACAGTAGTGAAATAAATTAGTTTCTGCGAACCTAATCGAAAAGGTATATTCGGGGGTTGGCAGGCGTCCGTCTGTCTATAGATTCCCCGCTTTGCTTAAATTGTTATCTTAAAATCTAAATTCGTCTTCATTTAAATCCTCGGAAAAATCCAAGGCTTTGCCTTTTCTGGCCGTCCACACAGTGGCTTTTTTATTTCAGGACGCAGCTAAAATTAGAGGTAGAGATTAACGGGTCAGAAGAGCTGATTTCGAGAACTTCCGGCTAGGCGTGCCCGACGGAAACCCTCAGCTGAAGGCCGAGTGCACTTAGAACCGTGAAAGGTGTTGCTATCATGGCGTCTATTGAAAGTTAAAACTTACACGAAAAGAAATTAGAATGTTCAGTGCTCCGCTCAGCGGATCAAAAAATTCAAATGTGCCAATAAATGTACCAATTTGATTTATGCGTACATTAACCTATTGATTTATTAGTGTCGTTCGAAGCCTGCCGCCCGAGCACTTTTTAAATTAGCTCGTTAAACGATCTTTTTAGTGCCAACATTTTTATAAATTATTTAAAATCAGATGGATAAATTGTTCTATCTTTCTGATTTCAAAATTTTCTCCAGAGTTGTTTCCCAAAGCAACGCTCATAACTGAAATACTCGGCCCGGAACGTGCTAGCCTCAAGCATCGTTTTGGAGGTATTCATGTCCTGCATTCTTTTCCCGTCGCCGATTTTTGGGCCGATTCATTCTAGAAGACTCGGACTGTCTTTAGGCGTTAATCTTCTTCCGCCGTCGGCAAAGGTCTGTTCCTTTGACTGTGTGTACTGCGAGTGCGGTTTAAACGCTAAGAATGAGACCAAGCCGAAGCTTCCGACCAGGGAAGAGGTCAAGACTGCGCTTGAAAAGAAACTGGCTGCACTCTTGTCAAAAAACATGATCCCGGATGTCATTACATTTGCCGGAAACGGTGAGCCGACCTCGCATCCGAAGTTCCTCGAGATCATCAGCGATACGATTGAACTCAGAGACAAATATGTACCGAACGCCAAAATATCGGTCCTATCGAATTCCACCTTTGTGAATCGCCCTTCGGTTATGGAGGCGCTTCAATTGGTCGACAATCCGATTATGAAGCTCGATACTGTGAATGAGGATTTCATTCATCTGGTGGATCGGCCTAATGCGAAGTATGACGTCGAGGAGATCATTCGATGCTTGGAAAACTTCAAAGGGGATGTGATCGTTCAGACCATGTTCCTCAAAGGCAGTGTCGACGGAAAAGAAATCAACAACACGACGGATGAATATGTTCAGCCGTGGCTGAAGGTTTTGGATCAAATCAAACCCCGCGAGGTGATGATCTATACGATCGATCGTGAGACACCGCTGAAAACTTTGAAAAAAGCTTCTCCGCAGGAGCTGGATCGGATTAAAGATATTTTGGAGTCAAAAGGTTACAAGACGTTGGTGGCCTATTAGCGTTTATGCTAAATGTCATAAAGCTGTCATAAAGCAAGTTTAAATTACCCTCATAGAATTTTTATGAGGTGTTTATGTCTGAATCGCTTCCAATTAAGACGAGACTCTTATTGGCGGGAGCTTCTTTGCAGCTGATCTCTCTGGCTAAAAAAGCCGAGAAATCGAAAAAAGAACAGGTCAAGCCGGCTATGTCGACAAATATGAAGCTCGCGAAAGCATAAAAGAAAGCGTTCAATACGCTGTTTCGATAAGTAAGCCGTAAGGTGTTGTTCCTTGCGGTTTGTTTTTTTCTGCGCACAAAAACACGGCTTCCGTATTGCGCCTAATAGAAATAAAGTGTTTTAGCGGTTAAAGTTATTCGAATGTGCGCCCCACAGGCGGACCGCAGCAATAATAAAATTCCGGGAGTATCCATGAATCCGCGAACGCTATACGAGAAACTGCTCGATACACACACTATCCGCAAATACGACGAAGACGGCAGCGAACGTCTGCTGTTTATCGATCGGACAGTGGTCAATGAATACACATCCCCTCAGGCCTTTACGTTGCTTCGGGAGAACAAACTTAAAGTTCGTCGGCCCTCTGCGACACTCGGCACGATTGATCACGTGAATCCTTCCGCTGCGGATCGCCCGATTTATCCGACCGAAGAAAACGCGAGAAAACAAGTACAGTACCTCGAGGAAAACGGTCAGACATTTGGCCTCGAGGTTTACAACAACGACAGTCCGAATCAGGGGATTGAGCACGTCGTCATGGTTGAGCAGGGCAGAGTACAGCCCGGCATGGTCATCGGCGCCGGCGACAGCCACACCGCGATGTACGGCGCGTTCGGATGTCTGGGCTTCGGCATCGGCACATCCGACATTTACCATTACCTTGCGACGTCCGCTCTGAATTACAAATGTCTAAAAAATATGCGCGTGCATCTGGTCGGTAAAAAGCCCTCAGATATCAGTGCCAAGGATTTGATCATTCATGTCGTGCGCGAACTCGGTGCGGGAGGATGCGGCGGCTGCTGTGTGGAATTCACCGGCGAGGCGGTCCGTGAATTGAGTCCCGAAGGACGTCTGACGTTCTGCAATATGGCGGTTGAATGCGGAGCACGCTCTTCTTTGATCGCGCCCGATGAAAAGATTTTTGAATATCTTAAAGGTCGTCCGTACGCGCCAAAAGGCGAGAATTGGGACAAGGCGGTTGAATACTGGCGGACCTTGAAGTCTGACGAAGGCGCGGTGTTCGATAAAGAGGCTGTGATCGATGTCTCCGGCGCAAAACCGATGGTGACATGGGGAACCAGCCCTGATCAGGCTGTCTCGATCGACGAAGTGATCCCGGATCCGATGCTTGAACAAAATCCGGACAGAAGAGCCGATATGCAGCGAGCGCTCTCCTACATGGGACTGAAAGCCGGAGAAAAAATTGCCGGCATCCCGATCACCCACGCGTTTATCGGTTCCTGCACGAATTCCCGAATCGAAGATCTTCGCGCAGCGGCCTCCGTACTCAAAGGCAGAAAGGTACACCCCGGTGTCACCGCCGCGGTTGTGCCGGGTTCGATGCAGATTCGAAAGCAGGCCGAAGAAGAGGGCTTGGACCAAATCTTTAAAGACGCGGGATGGCAGTGGAGGAAATCCGGCTGTTCGCTCTGCCTGGCGATGAACGGCGATATCCTTCAGGCAAACGATCGCTGCGTGTCGGCGACCAACCGTAATTTTGAGGGCCGCCAGGGCGTCGGTACGCGTACGCACCTTGCCTCGCCTCAAATTGTGGCGAGCTCAAGTATTAACGGCTGCATCGCGGATTTCAGGAGCTAACCATGGATAAATTTATACAGCTGACGGCCGCGGCGGCTCCTATGCCTACGGCAAATATCGATACAGATGTGATAATGCCGAAGGCTTTTCTCAAAAGAATTGATAAGGACGGCGTCCTTGAAGGACTCTTTCATGACGTTCGTCTGAATCCTGACGGAACGGAAAATCCGGATTTTGTACTGAATCAGACTCCGTATCGACAGGCCGAAATTATCGTCACGGGACCGAACTTCGGATGCGGATCTTCTCGTGAACACGCGGTTTGGGGACTGAGAAAACGCGGCATCCGTGCGCTGATCGGCTCCTCTTTTGCCGGAATTTTCTTTGACAACTGCGCAAATAACGGACTGCTGTGCGTGGTGCTTCCGCAGGCGCAGGTCGATGAACTTCTGCGGGTTTTGGAAAACTCGGATAATAAGACGGTCTCAATCGATTTGGTTCATCAGACCGTGACGACTCCGGGCGGGAAAAATCTGAGTTTCGAGATAGAACCGCTTCGAAAAGATAAACTATTGAACGGATTGGACGCTGCGGCTGAAACGCTCAGACGCGAGAATGAAATTGAAGCGTTCGAAAAACAGTATTACAGCAGCTTCCCGTGGCTTGCAGAATCGGAGTAATTGCGAATGAACATTTTGATATCGAATGATGACGGATACTTGGCGCCGGGCATCCAGGAACTTGCCCGTCACATGAAACGCTTCGGACATGTGACGGTCGTGGCCCCGGAACAGAATCACAGCGGCGCAAGCAACTCTCTGACGCTAACCCGTCCTCTTTCGATTCGGCAGGTTCAGGACGATGTCTATTTCATTAACGGTACGCCAAGCGACTGCGTACATATTGCACTGACGGGGCTTTTGAAAGAAAAACCGGACCTGGTGCTGAGCGGCATTAACTGCGGTCAGAATATGGGCGACGATGTCCTGTACTCGGGAACTGTGGCCGCAGCCATGGAAGGTTATCTGTTCGGCTGCCCCTCGTTCGCGTTTTCTCAGGTGAAATCCGGCTGGTCTTACTTGGATTCGGCCGCTCAGACGGTAGAGCGGATTATTGAGAATTATCTGGATAATCCGCTTCCTGCGCCTTTCCTTTTGAATGTGAATATTCCCAACACGACGATTGATCGCTTAAACGGTGTTGTCGTAACGAGACTCGGACGCCGCCATTCGGCGCAGTCTGTGATTGAACAGATTAACCCGAGAGGAGAAAAAATCTATTGGCTCGGGGCGGCAGGAGATGCTAAGGATGACGCGCAGGGGACGGATTTCTGGGCGACGTCACACGGTTATATCAGTATGACGCCCCTGCAGGTCGATATGACAAATTATGCGACTTTAGACAGCGTTAAAAATTGGTGGAACAAATTCCCGGCGTAATGAAGGTAAACAGATCGCGCATTTGCGTTTAAACTTTATCCTTTTGCGGCGTGCATTAGAAGTTGGTTAATGGAGGAAGAATGAGTTGGTTGAAAGTTTTAGCCCCGGCTGCTGTAGCTCTTATTGCGGCGGGATGTTCCTTTACCGGGGGAAACGCTCCGATTTCAAACGGACCGACGACGACAACTGTATATACCGTAAAGCCCGGTGACACGCTCTACGCGGTGGCTCGCCGCTACTCTTTGGACCCGGTCGCGGTGGCCCGTGAAAATGGTCTGTCAGACCCAAGCAAACTGAGAGTGGGTCAGCAGATCAAACTCTCGATTTCTTCTGGCGTGCGGCAGGATATCGAAAGAATTCAGGCGCATCAGCAGGAAAAAACTTCCGCTTCGGCCTCAGCCGCGGCAGCGGCCTCCGCAGCAGCTAAACCTGTGACAGCTCAGAAGACAGAAACTCAAACGTCTTCTAATTCTTCAGCTGCGGAATCTTCCTCCTCATCTGCGTTTATCTGGCCGGTCAAGGGCAGAATCGTCCAGCCGTTCAGTATGCTTAATAAAGGCATCGATATTGCAGCCTCTGCCGGCACTCCGGTGAAAGCAGCCGCGGACGGCGATGTGGTCTTTGTCGGCAACGTCAAGGGCTACGGCAATCTCGTGATCCTTCGCCATACCAAAGAGCTCGTGACTGCATACGGACGCAACGGTACCATTACTGTGAAACAGGGTCAGAAAGTGACTAAGGGACAAAAGATTGCGGACGTGGGAGCATCTGATGACAAAGAGTCTCGTGTCCACTTCGAAGTACGTCGCAACGGAAAATCTCTGGATCCCACTACAATCCTCCCTAAACAGTAATTCGTCATTGGAAAGGATTGTCTGATGGTCCGCGCAAGAAAAGAAAGAGAAAAATTTACCGTCATTGTTGAAACACTCGATCAGGAAGGCAGAGGTGTTTCCCATCGCGACGGCAAGGTCGTTTTTATCGAGGGAGCCCTTCCGGGCGAAGAAGTGACTTACGAGCGGTATCGCAATAAGCCTTCTTTTGAACTCAGTCTCGCAACGGATCTTTTGACCGAGTCTCCGCTCAGAGTTACACCCAAGTGCCCTTATTTCGGCGTCAAGGACGGCAGCTGCGGCGGATGCGCTATGCAGCACATCGAGCCGCGCGCGCAAGTTGCGGTGAAACAGAAAGTTTTAATGGATGCGCTTTGGCATATCGGTCGAGTACGCCCTGAACAGGTGATCCCGCCGATCTTCGGACTGACCTGGCATTATCGACACCGCGCAAGACTCTCAGTGCGTGACGTCGCGAAAAAAGGTACGGTGCTCGTCGGGTTTCATGAAAAACGCTCCAGCTATATCGCGGATATGAAAAGCTGTGAGATCCTGCCGAAAAAAGTCAGTGATCTCCTTGTTCCTCTTCGTGATCTGATCGCCTCTTTAACCATTCGTCAGAAACTCGCGCAGATTGAGGTCGCCTGCACGGAAGACTGTACCGCTTTTGTGTTCCGTATTCTGGAGCAGCCAAGCGCGGAGGACGAGGCAAAAATCAAAGCCTTTGAAAAAGAGCACGACGTCGTTGTTTGGTATCAGCCTAAGGGCCCGGACAGTATTTATCCGCTTGAGCTGGAAAATGCGGATCGACTCAAGCTTCGCCACCGCGAAACGAATGTTGCCATTACATTCAAACCGACAGACTTCACTCAGGTGAATCACGTCCTCAACGAACTGATGGTTTCCCGTGCGCTGAGAATGCTGAAGCTGGATCATGACTGCAAGGTTGTCGATTTCTTCTGCGGACTGGGCAATTTCACACTGCCGATCGCGACAAAAGTCAAACAAGTCATCGGTATTGAAGGCAGTCAGGCGCTCGTTGATCGGGCTAAAGAAGGTGCTGAGCAAAACGGCCTCGCTGATAAGACAGACTTTGCCGCAAGAAACCTCTTTGACTGGAAGGACGAAGACTGGGACGCAATTTGGAAGTCTATAGGCGGAATTGATCGGGTGCTGATTGATCCGCCGCGAGAAGGCGCAATGGCAGTCTGTCAGTCCTTTGCTAATACCGAGCAGAGACCGAAACGTCTGGTCTACGTTTCCTGCAACCCCGCGACGCTTGCAAGAGATGCCGCGATCCTCGTCAGAGAGGGCGGATGGCATTTGAGAAGCGCTGGCGTCATGAATATGTTCCCGCATACGGCGCATGTAGAAAGCATTGCAGTCTTTGAACCCGGTCCTAAACCGGTACAGCAGGATCCCATCGAAGAAATGGAACTGCAGGAGATCAGCGAAGGAGCTCAGGCTGAAGACGCTCAGACCAACGGAAGTTGATCGGAATGTCTTTGTCGCTGTTTCTCTTACTGTTATGGCCGCTTATAAAGGCGATTCTGATTCTGCTCGCATGTGTTTTCACTATCGCTTGGCTGCTTAAGATCTCGAGCAAAGATCTGACATGGGGAATCAGCGCTGTAGTAACGGTTACGCTGATGCTTCTGCCGATTTGGTCCTACAGCATGAATCGGGATACAACCGAGATTCTGAAGCTTACGTTTTCAGGATGGTCGGTCCCGGGTATTCCTGTCTTTACGCAGATCAGCTGGGCTCTGACGGGCGGAGCAATCGCATCCTCACTGTTTGTGAGTCTGATGCTGTATTTTCTGCGTGACAGAACTGTTAAGCCGCTCTCGGTCCTGTTTCTTTGGATCGGTCTGGGACTGAATCTGCTTGCGCAGGCGGCTCTTCCGGTCCTCATATTCGGCTCCTACGGCTACACGATGATTTCGGACGCTTTTGTACCGCTTCTCATGCAGCTGGTTATGACGATTGCCTGCACGATCGCACTGTGTTTCGATGAATCGATGAATCGCATCTACACTAAAACGCCACCCAAATAAAATGGAAGAAAGCAGTTTTTTTAATTATTGGTTTACATTTTTCTTTGCGCTCGGATTTTGTTTCTGGTTCCCAATGTACGTGGTTAAGACACGCGGAAAAGGATTGCCCGACTGGGGACTGGCCTGCTGTATCGTTCTGCTTTTTCTTTTCCTGCCGCTGCTCTCGCTGAGTTTTATCCGTGATGTGTTCCCGGCTTTATGGCTTGGAGTGGAAAACGGCGGCTTGGACGCCGTTAATACGGATATGCTCTCTGAGTCGCTTTCTCAAATGAGCACCCTTGAACAAACCTTTATCGGTCTATCCGTTCTCGGCATCATCGGTTCAATGATTCTCAACGGGTTTTCGGCTTGGATGCTTTATATCCGAAGAGTCCGCCGCGGGCTCCTGACCGCGTTCCGACTGATGTGGATTTCCGCGCTGGTAATTGTTGTCTCAGTCGGGGTGCTTCCGCTTATTCTTCTCGGCGCTCAGGGCTTCGATTTGGTCCGTCAGAGTGCCCTTGCGCTTGCCGGATACTTTGTCCTCTTATTGGGTATCACTGCCTACTTAAAAACGAATAAAAATATAGCCTCTTACTATCCGTTGGAAAGAGACGATAAGTAGACGACATGGAATATTTTCTCAGTATGCGGGGCGCGGCCGCATTTCTATTATTGGGTCTTTTCAGCCTGTGGCTGGCGAGGACGCTGAAGATCAGAAGACCCGGAATGCCATCATGGGTCGCACTGGTGCTGGCTTTTATTCTGCTTTTTGAACCTTCGCAGCTTGCCTTTATCCTCTGGGACGTGCATGAGAAACTCATGGAAAACGGAGCGCTGATGATTAAGGCCTATACGTTCCTGAAGGCCGGCGCTCTTTTATACGTCCTCTTTATTGTCACGTCGATATTCTTTTCGTGGCAGTTCTACCTGAGACCAAGCCCTCTGACGCTGCGCTCTCTTCGATTCGGACTTTTTCTTCCTATCGCCTTTGCGGCAGTCACCTTCCTTGAAGCGCCGAAAATGATTTGGGGAGAACGCGCTTACTTGGTGGTTCTGGAGACGGATTGGATTGTTATCTGGGTAGCGGTTCTGAATTTAATTGTCCTGGCGCTCACTTTTATTCAGCCCGGAAAAAGTAAGTAAGAAGCCGTTTCCGTGAAAAATGCGGACTCGGTGGAAACTTTGAGCATGATAAAATTAAAAGATTGCCGTAAGGCAGAGACGGAGGGGAGGCGGATTGGTCCGCTTTTCCTTGTTTTATTTTTTTTATAACTCTTTAAGAGATTGAAATGGCAGTTGAACGCACACTTTCTATTATCAAACCCGACGCAGTTGCGAAAAATGTAATCGGACAGATTTACAGCCGCTTTGAATCCAACAATCTGAAGATCGTTGCTTCCAAGATGAAATGGCTCTCCCGTCAGGAAGCCGAAGCTTTCTACGCTGTTCACCGCGAACGCCCCTTCTTCAAAGACCTCGTTGACTTCATGGTTTCCGGTCCTGTCCAGATTCAGGTTCTTGAAGGCGAAAACGCCATTATGAAAAACCGCGAACTGATGGGCGCAACCGATCCGAAGAAGGCTGCTAAGGGCACAATCCGCGCTGACTTCGCTCAGTCCATCGACGCCAACGCCGTTCACGGTTCCGACAGCCCCGAAACAGCCGCTGTTGAAATCGCGTTCTTCTTCCCGCAGATGGACATCTACGCAGGACGCTAATCCAAATGACAGTTTCGGAAAAGGATATGCAAAAGGTTAATCTGCTCAACTTTGATGCTGAGGGATTAAAGAAATTCTGCGAGGATTTGGGCGAAAAACCCTTCCGCGCAAAACAGCTCGAGCGATGGATTCATCGCCGGGGCGCCTCTGACTTTTCCGAAATGACGGACCTCGCAAAATCTTTTCGGGCAAAGCTCGAGAAGGTCGCCGAGGTCCGCGGCCCTGAAATCATCCGGGATAAAACGGCTTCTGACGGAACGCGCAAGTGGCTGCTTTCGGTCGGAAACGGCAATGCGGTGGAAATGGTGTACATCCCGCAGGACAATCGCGGAACGCTTTGTGTTTCTTCACAGGCCGGATGCGCGATGAACTGCCTCTTTTGTTCAACCGGAAAACAGGGTTTTAATCGTAATCTGAAAACGTCGGAAATCATTGGTCAGCTCTGGCACGCAGAACATACGCTGCGCAGAGATCTGGGAATTACCGATGAAAACGAACGAGTGATTTCCAACGTTGTCATGATGGGCATGGGAGAGCCGCTTCAGAATTTGGACGCGGTGATTCCGTCGCTGCGCCTGATGCTCGACGATAACGCCTACGGCTTGTCCCGCAGAAGAGTAACCGTTTCTACATCAGGCCTTGTCCGTCAAATCGACAAACTCGGCGAACTTTGTCCTGTCGCACTGGCTGTCAGCCTGCATGCGCCTAACGACGTGCTGCGCGACAAAATTATGCCGATCAATAGAAAACATAATATTGAATCTCTTCTGGAGGCTTGCAAGCGCTACTTAAAGGTCGCGCCAAGAGACTTTATAACGTTCGAGTACATCCTGATCGGCGGCGTTAACGATTCCGTCGCGCAGGCTAAAGAACTGATTACTCTGGTGCAGGATGTCCCGTGCAAGTTTAATCTGATCCCTTTCAATCCGTTCCCAGGGTCCGGACTGAAACGCAGTGAGCCGGAGGCGGTGCAGGCCTTTGCCGATCGATTGAACGGCGCCGGCATTGTCACAACCGTGAGAAAGGTGCGCGGAGACGATATCGACGCAGCCTGCGGACAGCTCGCCGGTGAGATTAAAGACCGCACAAGACTCGCCGAAAAGAGGGCAAACAGAGAGATAATTATCAAAGAGATTTCGCAAGAAAAGGAAAAAGAGGAGCATCATGCCCGAAGGAATCCAAAATCAGGAAACGAACGTCGGGAGTGATCTCCCTCCCGAAGCGACGACTTACGGCGGACTGCTGAGAATTGCCCGTGAGGGAAAAGGACTCACGGTTGATCAGGTCGCCTCTCAGCTTCGCATCTCTCCGGCTCAGATCGAAGGGCTGGAGGCAGATGACTATAAAGTTTTTCCGACCCCTGTTTATGCTCGGGCCCATTTGAGAAGCTATGCCCGCCTGCTCGGCGTAGATGACAATAAAGTCATCGATATGTTTAATGTTGCGTTGCGCCCGGAAGATCGTGATCCCCGCACGTTTATTCGTAAAACGACCCAGGATTTGGCGCCGTATCAGGACGCTCAGCCGAAAAATGTCGGCGGTAAGGTGGTCGCGGGACTTCTTTTCCTCGCCGTGCTGATCGCGGCGGGCTATTTCGGTTATCAGTACATCCCGTCCATGCTGGCCAACTCAGACTCGGAAACTCAGACAGCCGCGGCTCCTGCAGCTTCTGCGCCTGCGGCGCCCGAGGCCAAGGAGCAGGAGGTGCCGGCTGCAAAACAGGAAGTTAAGACAGAACCTGAAGCTGAAAAGAAGGCTGAAGTCGCTGCGCCGTCTTCCGAAGCTGCTGCGGCAGCCGCTGCTGAAGAAGCAAAAGCAAAGCAGGAAGCTGAGCTGAAAGAGCGTCTGCAGAAGGAAGCTGAAGAAAAAGCAAAACAGAAGGCTGAAGAAGAACGCAAGGCTGCTGAAGCTAAAGCTGCTGAAGAGAAGGAAGCCGCTGCTCAGACAGTTGACACTTCCGAGCCGATGAGACTTGAGTACCACAAGACGGAAGATCGCTGGGAACTTCCGTACTCCGCTAAGGGCGAAGTTAAGATTAAGCTCGAAGGCAAAAACGGCGAATGCTGGTTTGGTATTTATAAAGACAATAAGCTGGAATTCAACACTCAGCTCAAAGCCGGACAGAGCAGAGAGTACTCCGTTGCGCTTCCCTTTAAGGTCTCTGTAGGCAACCGCCAGAACGGCGCAGTGCATTTGGACGGCCGTGCGGTTAACCTCGATGCAAGACCGAACAGTACTTCTACTGTGTTTACGGCTTACCAGAAGTAATTAAATGAATACGGAAGCAAAAGAACCGATGAAGGTTCAGTGGCTCGGCAATGTCGTGGAAATCGGCGCCGGCCGCCCAGTCGTCGTTCAGTCTATGACCAACACGGATACGGCCGATGTTGAGCGTTCCGTCGCGCAGGTTCTGGAATTGGCCTGGGCCGGAAGTGAACTTGTCCGTCTGACGGTCAACACTCCGGCTGCCGCGAAGGCAATTCCCGAAATTCGCAGGCGTTTGGATGCGGCCGGATGCTTTGTTCCGCTTGTCGGTGATTTTCATTACAACGGACATAAGCTGCTGAGCGAATACCCCGAATGCGCTCAGGCCCTTTCGAAATACCGTATTAACCCGGGAAATGTCGGTAAAGGGGAGAAGCACGCTGAGAATTTCGAGACCATGATCCGGCTCGCGCTGAAGTATGATAAACCGATACGCATCGGCGTGAATTGGGGCTCTTTGGATCAGGATCTGCTCGCGCGCATGATGAGCGAAAACCAGAAATTGGAAAATCCTCTAAGCGCAAAGGCGGTTCTGCGTGAAGCGCTGGTTCAGAGTGCTGTTCAGAGCGCGGATGCTGCTGTGGCCCTCGGTATGAAACCGAGCCAAATCGCGATTTCTGCTAAAGTCAGCGGTGTCACGGATCTGATCGCGGTTTACCGCGAACTTAAAAAACGCTGCGGCTATATTCTGCACCTTGGCTTGACCGAGGCAGGAATGGGACTGAAGGGTACGGTCAGCAGTACCTCCGCGCTTTCCGTTCTTTTGCTTGAAGGTATCGGAGACACGATCAGAGTTTCTCTGACGCCGGAACCGGATCAGCCCCGAAGCGCTGAGGTTGAACTCGCCTGTGAAATTCTGCAGGCGCTCGGAATGCGCAGCTTCACGCCCCAGGTCGTTTCATGTCCCGGCTGCGGACGCACCAGCAGCTGTCTGTTTCAGGAACTTGCTAAACAGACTCAGACTTATATCAAGTCCCGTCTTCCGCAGTGGCGCAAGTCTTATCCGGGCGTAGAAAACATGACGGTTGCAGTAATGGGATGCGTGGTGAACGGCCCCGGCGAAAGCAGGCATGCCAATATCGGTATTTCGCTGCCGGGCGCAGGCGAGAGCCCTGTCTCGCCCGTCTATATGGACGGTAAGAAGTGGGGCTCGCTCAAAGGTCCGACGCTTTCTTCGGATTTCCACGCACTTCTGGAAGATTACGTTAAAAGAACTTACGGAAAAGAATAGAAATGGCACAAGAGAAAATTCAAGCGATCCGCGGTATGAGCGATATGCTCCCTTCGGACGCGCCGCTTTGGCACTTCTTTGAGAAAAAAGCGATCGGACTGGCTAATCTCTACGGTTATCAGCAGATCCGCACTCCGATTGTTGAACAGACTCGTCTGTTTAAACGCGGTATCGGCGAAGTGACCGATATCGTAGAAAAAGAGATGTATTCCTTTGTGGACTCTCTGAACGGAGATAACCTTTCGCTTCGTCCTGAGAACACCGCGTCCGTCGTGCGCGCCTGTATCGAACACAACCTGCTTTACGATGCACCGCGTCGTCTCTGGTACATGGGGCCGATGTTCCGTCACGAAAGACCTCAGAGAGGCCGCTATCGCCAGTTCCACCAGCTCGGTATGGAAGCGATGGGCTTTAAGGGTCCGGATACAGACGCTGAACAGCTTCTGATGCTGAACCGGCTTTGGAAAGAACTCGGTATCGCGCCGGTACGTCTTGAACTGAACTGCTTGGGTCAGCTTGAAGAAAGAAAGGCCTATCGTGAAATCCTGATTCGCTACTTTGAAGAACACAAGGAAATTCTTGACGAAGACGCGCAGCGCCGTCTTTACAGCAATCCGCTCAGAATTCTCGATACAAAGAATCCGGATATGCAGGATTTGGTCAATAACGCTCCGAAACTTTATGATTCGCTCGGCGAAGAATCCAAAGCGTTCCTTTCTTCTCTTGAAGATATTCTGAAAGCAGAAGGCGTGGATTACACAATTAATCCGCGCTTAGTCAGAGGTCTTGATTACTACAATCTGACCGTGTTCGAATGGGTAACCGATAAACTGGGCGCTCAGGGAACCATCTGCGGCGGCGGCCGTTACGACCCGCTGATCGGCATGCTTGGCGGCAGAGATGCGCCCGCCTGCGGCTTTGCGATGGGCATTGAACGCGTGCTCGAACTGATGAAAGAGTGCGGCGTACATCCCGAAGAAAGAGAATGCGATGTCTACATAGTTTGGGACAAGGCCCTCTATCTGAACGCGATCGGTGCAGCTGAAAAACTCAGAGACGCCGGAATCCGCGTGATCGTCCACTCGGGCAGCATGAAGTTTGCCAACCAGTTGAAGAGAGCTGACGCTTCAGGCGCGCTCTATGCGCTTGTCATCGGCAGCGACGAAGCCGCTGCCGGTAAGGTCGGCCTTAAAGCTTTGCGTGAAGGTATTGCCGGCTACGGTGAACAGAAAACGCTGACCATTGAAGAAGCTTTGGAATTTGTCAGCAAAAACATATAATTGCGTTGTTCTTCCGAATTCTTGTATTTGAGGGTTCGGAAGATTCGTATTGAAAATTAATAGACCCGGAGATACATCGATAATGGCCTATGATTTAGAAGAACAAGAGTCCCTTGCCGAGATTAAAGCGTGGTGGGATAAGTGGGGAACGCTGATCCTTTCAGTGGTTACCGCGGTTTGCTTAGCGGCTGCTGCGATGCAGGGCTGGAGATGGTATCAGGCCAAGGAATCGGCTGATGCCGGGACACTTTATGCCCAGATGATTCAGGCGGTGAACGCAAAGGACAACGGAAGAGCTCAGGCAATTAATGAGCGTCTTCATACGGACTACGCCTCCACGGCTTATGCCGGAATGGGCGCACTTCTTGCCGCCCGCTCCGCCGAAGAAGTCGGCAAGAAAGACGAAGCCGTTAAATCTCTGACTTGGATCACGGATTCCGATAAGTATCCCGAACTTAAGACGATTGCAGCGGTTCGTTTAGCCGGTGTTTACCTTGATGAAGGTAAATACGACGAAGGAATTAAGCTGCTTGACAGCCTGAAAGACCTGAAGGATGAAGCAGCGCTTGTTGCAGATCGTAAGGGAGATCTTCTGCTGGCAAAAGGCGATATCGCCGCGGCTCGTCAGAGCTGGGAAGACGGCCTCAAAAAGACAGCCGCTACAAATCCTCTCGTCAACGTTATTCAAACAAAACTTAGCGCTACGCTTCAGCCCAAAGAGTAATCATGGTCAGTAAATTAACAAAGTTTTTTGTTCTCACAGCAGCGGCGGCAGCCCTGGCAGGCTGTTCAACTTCAAAACATGAACCGATGCCGCTCGTGAAAATCACGCAGGCAATCTCCGCCGACACCGTTTGGTCTAAGAGTCTCTCTTCTGCGGACGGCTTCTTGGTTCCGGCCGTCTATGACGATGTCGTTTTTGCGGCAGGCGGCAAGACGCTTTCGCGTATGAATGCGCGCAGCGGCGAAGTGGAATGGTCCGTTTCTTTTGATTCTCCGATTACGGCAGGCGTCGGCAGCGACGGCTATGTCACCGCGGTGGGCCTTGAAGACGGAACACTTCAGGTCGTTGACGCTGAGGGCAAAGTGAGCTGGAGCAAGAAACTCACAACTGATTTGGCTTCTCCTCCGGTTGTCGCGCAAGGTCTCGTGATCGTCAGAACGCTCGATACGCGAGTTTCCGCATTTGAAGCGTCCAGCGGAGATGAAGAGTGGATTTATCAGAAGAATCAGCCCGCTTTGACAGTCAGACTGCCCACAGGCATGCTCGCGCATGATACGGTTCTTTTTGTCGGACAGCCTAACGGTCATGTCGTGATTCTGGATATTCCGACCGGTAAAGCGGTATTTGAATTCTCTATCGCTCAGTCCAAAGGCATTACGGAGGTCGAACGTTTGGTTGACGTAGTCGGATATCCGGCATTCAGCCAGGATCTGGTGTGCGCGGCGGCTTATCAGGGCGCAGTGACCTGCATCGACAGTCAGAACGGACAGACCCGCTGGTCTCAGCCGCTTGATGCGGTTGCAGGACCAGCCATTGACGAAGACAATGTTTATGGAGTCGCGGTCAACGGCGAAGTCAAAGCGTTCTATCGCGAAAGCGGAGAGGAGCGCTGGACGAATAAGGAAATGCTCTACCGCGGACTTTCTGCCCCGGTCGTTGTGCCGGGTGCGGTTGCCGTCGGTGACGCCGAAGGCTATGTGCACTTGCTTTCTCCGAGAACCGGAGAAGAGATCGGAAGACTTCGTCTGAGCGGTCCGGTGGTTACCGCGGCGCAGCCGTTCAGCTCTGGCGCGATTTTCCAGACAAGTAAAGGAGATGTGGCGTATATCGCTACACGATAAAAGAATATGGTTCCAGTCATTGCTTTAGTTGGCAGACCGAATGTCGGCAAGTCAACATTATTTAACCGATTAACCCGTTCTCGTGACGCGTTGGTCGCGGATTTCCCCGGCCTGACGAGAGATCGGCACTACGGAGACGGCCGTATCGGAGATAAACCTTATCTGGTCATTGATACCGGCGGTTTTGAGCCGATCAGAACCGAGGGCATCGTTAAGGCGATGACTGGACAGGCTCAGCTTGCGATTACCGAAGCCGATGCCGTCCTCTTTCTGGTGGACGGCCGCACCGGTCTGACGCCTCAGGACAGCCGAATCGCGCAAAGTCTGCGAGAGTCCGGAAAAACGGTTTATTTGGTCGTGAATAAGGCCGAAGGCCTCTCTGAATCCATGAAGGCGGAGTTCTACGAACTTGCGCTCGGAGAGCCTTATCCGATTTCCGCTGCGCACGGCGAGGGGGTTCGCCCGCTCATGAACCTCGTTCTAGAACCTTTCCCGACCGAAGAAGAGATCGACGAAGAAGAGGATTTCCAGCATAAGATCAAAGTCGCGATCGTCGGACGCCCGAATGCCGGCAAGAGCACGCTGATCAATGCGCTGATCGGTGAAGACCGTTTGATCGCATACGATATGCCCGGTACAACGCGCGACGCGATTGAGGTTGAGTTCAATTACAAAGACCGCGAGTACACGCTTATCGATACCGCCGGCCTGCGCAGAAAAGGCAAGGTGTTTGAAGCGATCGAGAAATTCTCGGTCGTTAAGACGCTGCAGGCGATTGAAAGCTCGAACGTTGTAGTGCTCCTTTTGGATGCGCATGCGGGAATTGCCGAACAGGATGCCAATATTGCGGGTTACGTTCTTGAGAGCGGACGAGCTTTGGTCGTCGGCGTCAATAAATGGGACGATCTGGACGACTACGAAAGAAGTCGGGTGAAAGAAGAGCTCGAACATAAGCTGCACTTCTTACGCTGGGCGAAGATTCTCTACATTTCCGCGCTTCATAAACGCGGACTTCATCATCTGCTCAATGCGGTCAATGAGGCGCACGCTGCGGCTTTCATGAAGCTTTCTACGCCGAAACTGACAAGAGCGCTGATCGAAGCCACGTCTCGGCAGCTTCCTCCGCGAGCCGGCGGGGGACGTCCCAAGATGCGCTATGCGCATCAGGGCGGTATGAATCCTCCGGTGATCGTGGTCCACGGCAACGCGCTCGAAGATGTGCCTGAGAGCTACCGACGTTACCTTGAAGGATGGTTCAGAACGAAATTTAATCTGGCGGGGACGCCGCTTCGCATCGAATTCAGAACCAATAAGAATCCGTACGTCCAAAAAAGTTAGATAGGACGCATCTCAAAACGACAAACTTGTAAGCGTCGTTTGCCTGATTTTGGGATTGTCTGAAGTAAAATGTAAACGCAGCCGTGGAATAAAGTTAATTCCGTTTTTTGTTTTATTCCCTCTGCACAGTCGTTGCGGCGCATCGGATTTAAGCTAAGGCGCCCAAAATGATTGCATGGTATTTATTGTAGAGTTTTTCTTATCTACAATGCATTGAAGAGTATTTTGGCACTTTAGCCAGTTGGAGAAATATAATGACAAAGGGGCAACTTCTACAAGACCCGTTCTTGAACAGCCTTCGCAAAGGCCGTATTCCTGTATCGATTTACCTTGTAAACGGAATTAAACTTCAAGGCCAAATCGAATCCTTCGACCAGTATGTTGTTTTGCTTCGCAACACAGTGACTCAGATGGTTTACAAACATGCGATCAGCACGGTTGTGCCGGCTCGCGCAGTGCCGCTTGGAAACGAAGCTCAGACGCCTGAAGCTGAAGAATAAGTGACACTCGAAAATTATGAACAAAGGGACGAGCATGCCTTGAAGGTGTGGCTCGTCTCTGTTTTAATCGGACGTGATATTTATCGTGATGCGGCTCAGGAGCTTTCCGAACTGGCTTCCTCCTGCGGTTACGATGTGCTTGGTCTCACAGAAGCTAAGAGAGATCGTCCGGATCCTAAGACATTTCTCGGCAGCGGAAAAATTGAGGAGATAAAGGAGGAAGCGACCGCATGCGGCGCTCAGGCCCTGATCTTTGACGTTGCACTGTCTCCGGCCCAGCAGAGAAATATCGAAAAAGCCACCAATCTCCTCGTTTGGGATCGAACCAATTTAATTCTGGAAATTTTCCGCCAGCGTGCGAAAACCAGAGAAGGCCGATTGCAGGTTGAATTGGCTCGCCTGACGCACCTGTCCACCGGACTCGTCCGAGGCTGGAGCCATTTGGAGCGCCAAAGAGGCGGCCTGTCCAAGACCGGCGGCCCGGGTGAAAAACAGTTGGAACTTGACCGCCGAATGCTCGGTTCGCGAGTGAAGGCGCTTAAGGAACAGCTCAAGAAACTGGAAAAACAGCGAAACACCCAAAGAAAGTCACGTCAGAAAGGCGATCTTCTCACAGTGGCGCTAGTCGGCTATACCAATGCCGGTAAATCCACGCTGTTTAATCGCCTGACACGAAGCGGTGTGTATGCGGCTGACCAGTTGTTTGCCACATTGGATACAACAGCCCGGCGCTGCTACGTCGGAGAAGATACCGAGGTGGTTCTCAGCGATACGGTCGGATTTATTCGCGGTCTGCCTCACCAGCTGATCGAAGCCTTCAAGTCCACATTGGATGAGGCGGCTCAGGCGGATTTGCTTCTGCATGTGATTGACTCCTCGAATATCGCTCAGGAAGAACAAATCTCTGAAGTGAATAAAGTTCTGGAGGAAATCGGCGCAAAAGATATTCCGCGAATTCTGGTTTACAACAAGCTGGATGCGAGCGGTAAACCGCCGTTTCTGACATCCGATGACAGCGGTCGGCCGATCGCTGTAGGTGTCAGCGCGCAGAGCGGGGAGGGGCTCGATTTGCTTAAAGACGCGATTCGTGAAATCGCAGTTGCCGAGCACGAAAAAGTTCAAACCGAGGAAGAGCCGGACAACGAGGACTGGCTTGCGGAATTCGAACGCTAAACGTCATACAGCTGAGAAGCGCTTCTGCTTCTCAGCTTTTTAACCAAAGAAAGCACGACTTGTGCTAAGGCCTTTAGAGAAACAGCCTACGGACTAAAGCCCGCTTTTCATTGCAGCGAGCTCATCGGCGCGCTTTTTCGTCCACTCCTTTAGACAGCTGACATGGTTCAGCTCTGCAGCCTGTCCTCCGTCCTCTTCAAGTTTGCAGTCCGCGTCACGGTCTTTAATCCATTTCCTTTGCACGGAACGAAGCTCTTTCTTCTGCTTTGCATCAAGTTTAGCCATGACGGCTTTGTACTCGGCGTTAAGACGCTTGTCCTGCGCTTCCAGTTCCATAGAGCTGCATTCTGTCATGCCGGGCATGTTGCCGATAGCGAAGGCTTCCTTGCAGTAGTCCTGATCGGCAGCGTGTGCGGCAGAAAGAATAAAGAGGGCGGTCAGTAATGTTGCAGACCCGGCAGACTTGATCATTTGATTTCTCCAAATAAGCAGTAGTGATGAAGATTGTAGAGACGGATACGTCAATGGATGTCGTACCGAAGTCGTCCTCTTGAAACTTCTGTTCGTCTTAGGCGCTTCAAGCTCTCCACTATGAGCGAAAAGAGAGGAAGCTTTGCATCTTAAACAATTACAATCCATCAGATATTAATTCAGATATGACTGAATGAGAGAACTATATGGCTGTACAACAAAAATTATCTCGTCGGGTTTCCGCTGCCCGGGACAAGATACTGTCCAAATTGACGCTTAATTCAGGCGCAATGCCGCTGGCGCAATTAAAAAAGCAACTCGTCGGGGATGACAAATCAATGACGGAACAAGCGTTCGACAGCGCGCTTGCCGAAATCACCAAAGCCAAAAAAGCGGTTACACAGAAGGACGGGACGGTTATGCTTAAAAAACGAGCTGAAGCGCACGTATATCGGGGCGTTGTTCAGGGACACCGGGACGGCTACGGATTTCTGATTTGCGACGAAGATGTTCCCGATCTCTTCATAACGGAAGAGGAAATGACTAAGGTTCTTCCCGGCGATGTTGTTGAGGCGATTTCCCTGTCCTCTGATGCGCGGGGAAGACAGATTGCGGAAATTCAGAAGCTGATCAAGCGCAGAATGACCAAGATTGTGGGACGCCTAGCGCTGGGCCGCAATAAACTTGGCAGGATTATCAGCGCGGTTGTGACCGCGGAGGATATCCGCATCACACATCGCTTCACGCTTGAACCGAATACCGTCAGCAAAGAGATGGACGGCAAGATTGTCGTGGTAGAGCCGAATGAAACCGGGCTTTTCGAGGATGATGCCAAGTGGAGTGACATCAAGTCTAAACTCGTCGAAGTCCTCGGTGATATCGAAGATCCGGGAATGGAAATTGAAATTGCGGTGCGTAAATTCAATCTTCCTCATCAATTCTCGGAAGCCAACAAAGCGGAAATCGCCAAGTTCTCGGATCATGTGACAAAAGCCGATTTGCGCAATCGTGTGGACCTGCGCGACATTCCGTTTGTCACAATCGACGGCGCCGACGCGAGAGACTTTGATGATGCGGTATTCTGTCTGCCGGTCGAAAGAAAAAAGGGCTGGTACCGACTGCTCGTCGCGATCGCCGATGTCTCTCATTACGTGAAGCCGGGCAGCGCAATCGATAAGGATGCACAGCTGAGAACGACCAGCGTGTATTTCCCGCGCCGCGTCATCCCGATGCTCCCTGAAGAACTCTCTAACGGACTCTGCTCACTAAATCCGCACGTCGATCGCTGCACAATGGTTTGTGACTCGGTCATCAGTCCGGAAGGCGAGGTGACGGCCTATCAGTTCTATCCGGCAGTGATTCGCTCGGCAGCTCGTCTGATCTATGACGACGTTTGGGCGGCTCTGCAGGACCCGAACGGACCGGCTGCTGCCGCTATGGATCATGTGCTCGGTAATGTTCAGGATCTGTATGACCTGTTCAAGATTTTGTTAAAGAGCCGAACATTGCGCGGGGCTATGGATTTTGAAACGGTGGAAACCTACATCGTCGCAAATGAACAGGGCAAAATCGAAAAGATTCTTCCGCGAGAAAGAAACGACGCGCATCGACTGATCGAAGAGATGATGCTGGTCGCCAATACCTGCGCCGCCGATTTTCTCTTGAAGAACAAAGCGCCTTGTCTCTTCCGTATTCATGAACCGCCTTCTGAGGATCGCCTGGAGAAGGCCAGAGCGGCGCTCGCTCAGTTCAATGTCGGGCTCGGAGGCGGGAGCACCCCGTCGCCTTCTGATTACTGCGAAGCGCTCGATCAGATCCGTGATCGACCGGATAAGGCGGCGATCCAGATGATTCTTCTGCGCTCGATGCAGCAGGCGGTGTATTCGCCGCACAATGTCGGTCACTTCGGATTGGCCTACGAAGCGTATACGCACTTTACTTCTCCGATCCGCCGTTATCCGGATTTGCTCGTGCACCGCGCTATCAGAGGCGTGCTCAGAGGACGCAAGTACGTACCGAAGATCCTGGTCTCTCCCGACGAAGTGGATGTCCCGATCCAGACACGCGAACTGATTGTGAAAGAAGGCGAAGACAAACCCAAAGTGCCGCATATCGAAGTATGGGAAAAACTCGGACTTCTGTGCTCAGCCAATGAGCGCAGAGCTGATGAGGCAAGCTACGATGTGATGGGCTGGCTGAAAACTTATTACATGGAACAGCATATCGGCGAGGTTTACAAGGGTATTATCAGCGGAGTCAGCCCGTTCGGTATTTATGTCACGCTCGACGATCTTTATGTGGACGGCGCGATTCATGTCTCAAATCTCGGAAGAGAATATTTTGAATACAGCGAATCTGCAAACGCGTTGATCGGTCAGGATAGCGGCCAAAGATACAGCGTCGGAACGCCGGTTGTGGTTAAGGTAGTGCGCTGCGACTTGGATGCAAGACGAATCGAGTTCTCCATCGAAGAGGCTGTACGGGGAAGAAGAGTGAAAAAACAAAGGGCTTCGGGCAGAGAAACATTCGGCAGAGCGGCCGGTAAAAGGAAATCAAAGTGACGAAAAAAGACGTGGTACTGGCGGGTTTTCATTCGGTGATGAGCCGCCTCAAAAGAGATGCGGGATCGATTCGATCCGTCTATGTGGATCCGAAAAGACGGGATCAGAGAATGCGCAGAATGCTGGAAGCGCTGGAAAAAGAAGGCGTGCGCATTATGCAGGCGGACCATCGAAGACTGGAGGGCCTGGCGGGCGAAATCCCGCATCAGGGCATCGTCGCGCTTGCCGCTCCGGTGGATATCGGAATGAGCTTTGACGATTTGATGAATGATCTCTCCGGCAGTCCGCTTCTCCTGATTTTGGACGGTGTGACGGACCCGAGAAATTTCGGAGCTTGTCTGCGTGTCGCGGATGCCGCCGGTGTGGCCGCGATGGTTGTTCCTAAAGATCGCTCGGCGGATCTCACGCCTGCAGCGATTAAAGCGAGCGCGGGCGCGTCAGAAACCGTACCTGTGGTGCGTGTCACCAATCTTGCGGGCTCCATCGTCGAACTGGTGGATGCAGGAGTCCCGGTCGTAGGTACAGCGGGCGAGGCCCAGAAGTCCATCTATGAATTTGATCAGACCGGTCCCTTTGCCTGGGTGCTCGGCAACGAAGGCGACGGCCTGCGTCAGCTCACGCGCAGACGATGCTCGGATCTGGCAAAAATCCCGATGCTCGGCACGGTGGAAAGTCTGAATGTTTCCGTGGCCGCGGGCATTTGTCTATTTGAAACAGTGCGCCAAAGAATCGGCCGCTAAATCGTAATCTTGAGTAAAAAGCGCGGTAACTGCTTTCCAACATTGGAAATTTTCCAAAAAAGGGAGTAAAATCGCGCTCTTTCTAGTCCTTGTCACACCGGAAGACGCTCCGGGCGACTATTTCCCATAAGGAGGTTCAATGCGTCACTATGAGATTTGCTTCATCGTCCATCCTGATCAGAGCGAACAGGTCCCGGCGATGATTGAGCGTTACAAAGCTGCTGTGGAAAGCCACGGCGGAAAGATTCATCGTCTTGAAGACTGGGGTCGCCGCCAGCTCGCTTATCCGATCGAGAAACTGGTTAAGGCCCACTATGTTCTGATGAACATCGAATGCGGTCCTGAAGTTCTTGATGAACTCGAAAATAATTTCCGTTACAACGATGCCGTTCTTCGTCACCTCACAGTGAAGATGAAAAAGGCTGAAACAGAACCTTCTCCGATGATGAAGGCTGTTGAAAAGGAAGAAGCCCGTAAGGCCGCCAGCGCTGCGGCTGAAGCCGCTGCTGCACAGGCTGAGGAAAAAGCTCCGGCTTCTGCCGAGGCTTAATTCGGAATATTTGTGCTGAACTCGGTAGAGCTTGAGGGAGAACTGGAAAAGAAAGAGGCTTTGCGATATTCGCTGGCCGGCGTTCCGATCCTCGAATTCACGATCCGATACAAGGGCATTGTTCAGGAAGGCGGTGCCGAGAGAGTTTTAAACTTCTCCGCCGCCGCTATGGCAGTCGGTGAGACTGCGAAAAAAGTCTCTGAACTTGAACTTGGCTCAGAAAGAATCTTCAAGGGTTTTGTCTCCACCACCTCCGCTCGTTCATCCAAATTAATCCTGCACATAACGGAATACATTTAAGGAGTTACATCATGGCTTTTGGTGCCAAAGGAAAGGGTCGCTCTCGCAACCCGAATCAGCAGAACGCTCTCTTCAAGCGTAAAAAATTCTGCCGCTTCACAGCTGATCATGTTGATCAGATCGATTACAAAGATATCGACACACTTCGTGATTTCATTCAGGAAAACGGCAAGATCATGCCGGCTCGCCTGACCGGAACGAAGGCTCACTACCAGCGTCAGCTCGACACAGCAATCGAGCGTGCCCGCTTCCTTGCTCTGCTTGCTTACACAGATAATCAGTAATCGGGGGAAACAACATGCAAATCATTCTGCTTGAATCCATTCCTCACGTTGGTCAGCTCGGCGATGTGGTTAAAGTTAAAGACGGTTTCGCCCGTAACTACCTCATCCCCACAAAGCGTGCTAAACGCGCTACTGAAGCTGCGATCGAAGAATTCAAAGCCCACAAGGCTGAACTCGAACGCGCTCAGGCTGAACGTCTTGCTAAGGCTCAGGAACTGAAGACTAAGATCGACGGTATCGTTCTTACAATCGCTTCCAAGGCCGGCGTTGACGGCCGTCTGTTCGGCTCTGTCACCAACATGGACGTTGCTGAAGCTCTGGCTAAACTTGGCTACGATATTCATAAGAGCCAGGTTCGCACCCCGCTCGGCGCGATCAAGGCTATCGGTGAATATCCGCTGCAGATCGACCTTCACCACGACATCGTCGCCGACGTCGTTGTTCAGGTCGTCGCTGAAGCCTAATCGACAGGAATGCGCGAGGGCCTCAGGCCCTCTGAAAATCCCAAAAGGTCCTCGGACTGTTTTGGGATTTTTTTTCAGCAGCGAGCACTCGAATCCGCTATAGTTTTCTTTCCACCAGAGGAAAAAATGCCAGATAACTATTCAAAAAATGATGCTGAAATTCAGCAGTACCGTACCCCGCCTGCTGCTAAAGAAGCCGAAGACGCGGTCCTCGGCGCGCTCCTTCTCGACAATAAGGTCTTCGACCTGATCGGCGGCCGTATCGATGTTGAGGATTTTTATGATTACGGCAACCGCCTGATCTTTGAAAACATTAAAAAACTCATCGGAGAGGGCAGGCCCGCGGATATCCTGACCGTGCATGACCTGCTGCGCGAGGCGGGTCTGGAAACAGAAACCGGCGGTATGGAATACCTCAACCGCATCGCCGATTACAGCCCGGGCGCGGCCAATATCGTGCGTTACGCCGAAATTATCCGTGACCGCTCAACGAGACGCCGCCTCATTACCGCAGGCAACGAAATTGTCAGCGACGCTTTAAATCCCGGAGCTCGCGAAGCGAAAGATCTGCTTGATGAGGCTCAGGCAAAAATGCTCCGTATCAACGAAGAATTGGCTAAAAGCGGCAGCGGCTTCCAAAAGATTGACTCCGTGCTGGCCGATTACACGACACACCTGCGCGAGCTCTCCGAAATGGATAATCCGGGTATGGTCTACGGCGTCGGAACGGGTTTCCCGGACTTGGACCGCATGACCAACGGCATGCACGAAGGCGAACTGATTATCGTCGCCGGCCGTCCGGCGATGGGCAAGACCGCTTTTGCTCTGAATATCGCGCTGCACGTCGGCGCCAATCAGGCGCTGCCTGTCGGTATCTTTTCGATGGAAATGTCGGCTGAACAGATCGCGGGCCGACTGCTCAGCGCGCTCGGAGAAATCCCCGCCGGAGATCTGAAAACCGGTCAGCTCGGCAATAATTGGCGATCTTTCTATAACGCGGCCGAACAGCTCGAAAAATCTCCGATCTTTATCGATGACACCAGCGGACTCTCAATTCTCAGTCTGCGAAGCAGAGCGCGTCAGCTTTTAAACCGCGTCGGCGGCAAACTCGGACTGATCGTTGTGGATTACCTGCAGCTGATGTCGGGTGAAAGCTCTTCGCGCGGCGGAGATCAGAACCGAGCTTCCGAAATTGCGGAAATCTCGCGCGGTCTCAAAGGTCTCGCAAGAGAGCTGAAGGTTCCGATTATCGCGCTGTCTCAGATTAAGCGTGATGTGGACAATCGTCCTAATAAACGTCCTTTAATGAGTGACTTGAGAGAATCCGGTTCTATTGAGCAGGATGCGGACGTCATTATGTTCCTGTATCGGCCGGCCGCATACCAGCGCAAAGAAGATTCCGATGATCCGGATGCACCGGCACCGGCTGAGGAACCGGCAAACGCGTCGGAAGCCGAGCTGATTATCGGTAAACAGCGCAGCGGTCCGACCGGAACAATCCCTCTGATCTTCCAGGGGGCTTATACGAGATTTGTCAGTCGGGCAACCGACATGCAGATGCAGGCTGGATATTAACTAGATGCTGGATATTATTCTTTGGATCGCAGCAGTCCTTCTTATGGGTGTGGGAATACTCGGTACCGTCATTCCGATGATTCCCGGACTGCCGATGATCTTTGCCGGAGCTTGGCTCGCGGCCTTTATCGATCACTATGACAAGATCAATGTCTGGGTCGTCGTGCTTCTTGGGGTGCTGATGCTCTTCGGTCTGGCAGTCGACTGGATCGCACAAACGATGGGCGCAAAAAAGGCCGGGGCGACTAAGCTCGGGATTGTCGGCTCCCTGATCGGTACCTTTGTCGGTATCTTTACCGGACTCTGGGGTTTGATTTTTATGCCGCTCCTCGGAGCGGCGATCGGCGAGTTTATTGATCATCAGGACATGCTGCGCAGCGGTAAGGTCGGTTTTGCGACATGGCTCGGAATGATCATCGGCACCGTTGTTAAGCTTGCGCTCGCTTTTACCATGATCGGTGTTGTGATTGCCGATATTCTGATTTAGTCCGTGAAACGGACAGCGCAACAGAAATCGTAAGGATTTAAAAATATGCCATTACCAAAAATGCCTTCCGGCAAAGCAAGCAGATTGACGGATATCGCCGCCTCTCTGCCTCTCGAGGGCCCGACAGAGCAGGATAAAAAGACGGTTCGCCGTGCCAGAAAAAATAAAACGACTGAACTGCCGAAAAAGGAAGCGGCCTTGCTGAAACCCGTCGCCGCAAAAGAAGCAGTCAGGGAAGTTAAAGCGGAGATGAGCAAAGAAGCCGCCGCGGCCAAGAAGGAAGCCTGCGCGCCCGTTTCGCATCGCCGAAACAAAAATATTCCGGACGACGGGAAAAAGCGCCTTTATGTGCTGGATACCAATGTCCTCATGCACGATCCGACAAGTATCTTCCGCTTTGAAGAGCACGACGTTTATCTGCCGATGATCACGCTTGAAGAGCTCGATAACCATAAGAGCGGCATGACCGATGTCGCAAGAAACGTGCGTCAGGTCAGCCGCACGCTCGATCAGATCATGCAGCATCTTGAGGGCAGCATCGAGCACGGTGTTCCTTTGAATGTGCTCGGCAATAAAGAGGCTTTGGGAAGACTCTTTATTCAGACAACTCCATACCCGAATGATTTGAATATGCTTGAGAGCGGAAAGGCGGACAACCGTATTCTTTCCGTGGTCAAGGGGTTGGAAAAACAGCGCTCGGACCGCACGGTCGTTTTAGTTTCCAAAGACATCAATATTCGATTGAAGGCGGCAGCGCTCGGTCTGCTCGCGGAGGATTACTACAACGACAAGATGATCGAGGACTGCGATCTTCTGTATACCGGCCTGCTTAAACTCCCGGCGAATTTCTGGGAACAGCACGGCAAGGATCTGAAATCCTGGCAGAAGGACGGCAGAACTTGGTACCAAATCAAGGGCCCGATGGTCAGGCAATTCCTCATCAATCAGTTCATTTGGTACGAAGCTCCCGACGCCACTCCGTTCTATGGGGAAGTCAAGTCGATCGAAGGCGATACCGCGGTCGTCCGTGTTATTGATGACTACACCAACCCGAAACATCAGGTTTGGGGCATCAATGCGAGAAACCGTGAGCAGAGTTTTGCTTTGAATCTTCTTCTGGATCCGGAAATTGATTTCGTGACGCTGCTCGGTCAGGCGGGCACCGGCAAGACGCTGCTGACGCTTGCCGCCGCTTTGACTCAGACAATGGAGATGCGCCGCTTTAATGAAATCATCATTACGCGCGCGACCATTTCCGTCGGCGAAGATATCGGCTTTTTGCCGGGCACTGAGGAAGAGAAGATGGCCCCGTGGCTTGGCGCGATTGACGACAACCTCGAGGTGCTGAATCGAGGCGGAAACGGAACCGAGTGGGGTAGAAGAGCCTCCGAGGATCTGTTCCGTTCCAGAATCCGAATCAAGTCAATGAGCTTCATGCGCGGCCGCACGTTCCTGAATAAGTTCGTCATCATCGATGAGGCGCAGAACCTGACGCCGAAACAGATGAAAACGCTGATTACGCGCGCGGGTCCGGGCTCCAAGATCGTCTGCCTCGGCAATATCGCGCAGATCGATACGCCTTATCTGACGGAAGGCTCATCCGGTCTGACGTATGTCGTCGACCGATTTAAGAATTGGCTGCATTCCGGACATATCACAATGCAGCGAGGCGAACGCTCAAGACTCGCGGATTACGCAAGCGAAGCTCTTTAATCCTTATGCGCTCTCTGATCGGGAGCGCTTTTTCGTTTCCGACTGAAGATATTTGCGTTTCTGCCGCTGAAAGCGATAAAAAAGAACCTGTCTCACGTAAGGAGCGGGGAGAAATTTCGTAAAATCTTAAGTTAACTGTTTTTGAATTTACCTAGATAAAGGTTCCGTATGAATAACGATTTTCCTCGAATTAAACGTCTGCCGCCGTACGTCTTTAATATTACTAATGAACTTAAAATGGCAGCGCGTCACCGCGGAGAGGATATCATCGACTTGAGCATGGGCAATCCCGACGGGGATACTCCCAAGCACATTGTGGACAAAATGGTTGAAGTCGCAGAGAGAACAGGAACTCACGGCTATTCAGCCTCCAGAGGTATCCCGAGACTGCGCAAAGCGATCAGCGATTGGTACAAACGCCGCTGGGACGTGGATATCGATCCGGACAAAGAAGCGATCGTTACCATCGGCTCTAAGGAAGGTATCGCGCATCTGATGCTTGCAACGCTTGACCGAGGTGACACTATTCTCGTTCCGAATCCGAGCTACCCGATCCACATTTACGGCGCCATCATCGCCGGTGCCGACGTCCGCAGCGTTCGTATGGGCCCGGGCCTTGATTTCTTCGCAGAGTTCGAGCGCGCTGTTGTGGAAACAACACCTAAGCCCAAACTCATGATCCTGGGCTTCCCGAGCAATCCGACTGCTCAGTGCGTTGATCTGGAATTCTTCAAAAAGCTGGTTGATCTGGCTAAGAAACACGGTATTTATATCGTGCACGATTTGGCCTACGCCGACATCGTTTATGACGACTACAAAGCGCCTTCCATCATGGAAGTTCCGGGTGCCAAGGACGTTGCTGTTGAATTCTTCACTATGAGCAAGAGCTACAACATGGCCGGATGGCGTATCGGCTTCATGGTCGGAAATCAAGAGCTCGTGCATGCGCTGACTCGTATCAAGAGCTATCACGATTACGGCACCTTCACTCCGATTCAGGTCGGCGCGATTGAGGCGCTGAACGGACCTCAGGAGTGCGTGGAAGAAGTTCGCAAAGAATATCAGCACCGCCGCGACATTATGGTCAAAGGTTTGCATGACATTGGCTGGAATGTAGAAAATCCGAAGGCGAGTATGTACATCTGGGCCGAACTGCCCGAATTCTATAAGCCGATGGGTAGCGTGGAATTCTCCAAGCGTCTTCTGGAAGTCGCTAAGGTCGCTGTTTCTCCCGGTGTTGGTTTCGGTGAATACGGCGAAGGCTTTGTTCGTATCGCTCTGATCGAAAACGCCGATCGTATCCGTCAGGCGCTTCGCGGCATTCGCAAGATGTTCAAGGAAGACGGTCTGATTGAACCGAAGAGCAAGAAATTTCACCGTCACTGGAAGGGAGAACCGGCCCCTGCGCCGATTTCTGCAAAGAAAAAAGAAATTGAATTTAAAGGCGTCTCTAATCTGCCGACGAAAGCAAAACCTAAGGCAAAGTCCAAGGCTAAGCCTGCGAAAAAGAAAGCTTAATTTAAACGAGGGAGAATAATGGCAACACCGATCAAGGTTGGCCTGGCGGGCTTCGGCAACGTCGGCAGCGGAACATACAGCATTTTAAACCGCAACCACTCGCTGATTACTCAGCGAGCCGGTGCTCCGATTACCGTTAAACGCGTGGCCGTCCGCAATGTTGACCGCGTCAGAAAACTGGTGGATGAAGACGTGGCGGTCAGCAGCGACTGGCACGACTTGGTGATGGATCCCGAGATTAACGTGGTGGTCGAGGCGATCGGCGGTATTGAGCCCGCGAGATCTCTGATTCTTGCCGCAATCGACGCAGGCAAACACGTTGTTACGGCCAATAAGGCGCTGCTTGCCGAGCACGGTAATGAAATTTTTAAGGCGGCTGAAGAAAAAGGCGTAAACGTTGCGCTTGAAGCGGCAGTCGCCGGCTCTATTCCGATTGTGAAAGCGCTGCGTGAAGGCTTGGCCGCAAACCGCGTCTCAAGCATCGCGGGTATCATTAACGGAACCTGCAACTTTATTCTCTCGACAATGCGCGATACCGGCAGAAGCTTTGATGATGTGCTCGCTGAAGCGCAGCGTCTCGGTTACGCTGAAGCGGACCCGACGTTCGATATCGAAGGCATTGACTCCGCCCACAAGCTGGTGCTGCTTTCTTCGATTGCTTTCGGCGTGCCCGTCAATATGGATAAAGTGCATATCGAAGGCATCAGCCGTCTTGAAGCGAAAGACATTAAATTTGCCGAGGAGCTCGGCTATCGCGTCAAGCTGCTCGGTATTACGAAATATACCGATTACGGTATTGAACTGCGCGTCCATCCGGCACTGGTGCCGATGCGCCGGCTGCTTGCCAACGTTGAGGGTGCGATGAATGCCGTCGTGGTGAAAGGCGATGCAGCGGAAAGCTCTCTTTACTACGGTAAAGGAGCGGGCTCTGAGCCGACCGGTTCCGCTGTTGTTGCCGACCTGATCGATATTGCCCGCACCGCCGACGCCAACGTCAGCGAAAGACCGAAAATGCCGACTACGCAGCATAATCCGGGTGCAAAGGATTTTGCCGATTTCGGCGACACCGTTTGCTCCTATTACCTGCGTATCCCGGTGGACGATCGCCCCGGTGTCTTAGCGGACCTCGCCCGTATCATCGCGGACAACAACATCTCTATCGAGTCGCTTATCCAGAGAGAAGCGCCGCAGAAAGAGGATTCCACTGAAGTTATTTTGATGACGCACAGCACAATTGAATCGCTTATGCAGCGTGCGATCCGCACTATGCAGCAGCTCAAGAGCGTTCGCGGACCGATTGTCGTGCTTCGCAAGGAAGAATTACAGTAATGCAGTACGTATCGACTCGAGGCGGCGTTCCTGCCGCCACATACAGTGAAATCGTTCTTCAGGGACTCGCAAAAGACGGCGGCCTCTTTGTCCCTAAAGAATATCCTCAGGTCTCACGCGAAACGCTCGAAAGCTGGCGCGGCCTCAATTACGCGCAGCTTGCGACCGCGGTTACTTCGCTTTTTGCGAAGGATATGAACCGCTCGACGATCGCGCATCTGTGCGAAAGCACATATACGTCCGAAGTCTACTGCCACGGCAGAGAAGGTACCGACTTTTCAAAGATCGTGCCGCTCGTTTGGCTTGAAAAAGATCTGGCGATTCTGGAACTTTCCAACGGTCCGACGCTCGCTTTTAAAGACATGGCGATGCAGTATTTGGGCGCACTCTTTGAGTACATTTTGTCCCGCAAAGAGAGCCGACTGAATATCCTCGGCGCGACAAGCGGCGATACGGGCAGCGCTGCGGAATACGCTATGCGCGGCCGCAAAGGCATTCAGGTGTTTATGCTTTCGCCGGCAGGCCGCATGAGCGCTTTCCAGAAAGCGCAGATGTACTCGATTGAAGACAAGAACATCTTCAATATCGCGGTCCGAGGCAGTTTCGATGACGCTCAGGACGTGGTCAAGGCGGTTTCGCGAGATCTGGACTTTAAGGCCGAGCATCATATCGGCGCCGTCAATTCGATTAACTGGGCGCGAATCGCCGCTCAGGTGGTCTATTACTTCAGTGCTTGGCTTCAGGCGACAGAAAGCCCTGACGAAGAAGTCGCTTTCTCGGTGCCGTCCGGCAACTTCGGCGACATTCTCGCAGGATGGATCGCTAAGAACATGGGTCTGCCCGTCAAACAGCTGATCGTCGCGACCAACGAGAACGATGTGCTCTATGAGTTCTTCCGTTCGGGCCGCTACCGCGTGCGTGACTCCGCGCATACTTTTGTGACCAGTTCGCCTTCGATGGATATCTCCAAGGCGTCGAATTTTGAACGCTATATCTACGATATCTGCGGCAAAAATCCGAACCGCGTGACAGAACTCTGGGACGAACTCGGACAGAAGGGAGAATTCCTTCTGGACAGCGACGAATGGAATCGCGTAAAAGAAAGCGGATTCACCGCGGCCCGCAGCACGCATGCTGATCGAATCCGCAGAATTCGTGAAACGTGGGAAAAGCATCAGTTCCTCGTCGATCCGCATACGGCTGACGGCCTCAACGCGGCTGAGCAGATGCGTCTTCCGGGCGTCAAGACGATTTGTCTGGAAACAGCGCTTCCGGCGAAGTTCGCAGCGACGATTAAAGAAGCCGTAGGCTTTGAGCCTCCGATTCCCGCGGGCTACGAAGCGCTGCTGTCGCTTCCTCAGCGAGTCACGGAAATGGATCCGAATGTCGAGGAAATTAAAGCCTTCCTCAGCAGCCGAGATCGGGACGCAGAGTAACTTAAACAGAATAGGCCCGCTGAGTCGGGCCGTATTTTTATCACATGAAGATTGTTAATTTTGTCGGCTATTCCGGAAGCGGCAAGACGACGCTCATAGAGAAGCTGATTCCTATTTTCTGCGCTCAGGGTCTGCGGGTTGCCGCAATTAAAAATGCGCACCATAACTTTGATATGGATAAGCCCGGAAAAGACTCTTACCGTTATCGCAGGGCAGGGGCCTCTCAGGTCATTGTCCGCAACGCAGAGCGTTGGGCCATGTTTTCGGAAACGCCTCAGGGCGCTCCGCATTTGTCAGAATTGATTGCGCATCTTGATCCGGCGGATTTAATCGTGGTAGAAGGCTTTAAATCGGAAGATAGCGACGCGCTCAGATTGGAAGTCTTTAGAGAGATCGGCAGAGGCGAGCCTCCGATCTGTCAGAGTGACGAAAGTATCTGTGCCGTTGTCTCTGACAAAGCGCGAGAAGCGTTTCCCGCGCTGCCTGTGCTGGATATCAATAGTCCGGAAAAAGTCGCAGCCTGGATTACAGAAAAACTTCAGATAAAAGGGATTGAGAAATGCTGACAGTTGAAGAAGCAAAAGAAAAAATTTTAGAAGGCGCCGAAGTAGCCTCCGATGTTGAAGAGGTGGTGACGCTTTATGCCCCCGGAAGGATTCTGGCTGAAGATATTGTTTCTCAGATTCAGGTCCCCCCGATGGACAATTCGCAGATGGACGGCTATGCGGTACGCGCCGCGGAGCTCGTTGACGGCAGACGCGTCTTTTCGGTTTCGCAGAAGATTTTTGCAGGACACGTCGGCACAAAGCTTGAAAACGGCACCTGCGCCCGCATTTTTACCGGAGCGCCCATTCCCGAAGGGGCAGACGCGGTGATTCCTCAGGAAGAGGCGGTTGAACTCGAAGACGGAACGGTGGAATTCAAGAACGCGCCCAAAGCAGGTGACTGGATTCGTCGAGCCGGATGCGACATTGATATCGGCGACACAGTGCTTCGCAAAGGTGATCGTCTGACGCCGCCCGCACTTGGTGTGGCGGCAAGTATCGGCAGAGCGACGGTTAAGGTTTACCGTCCGATTCGTGTTTCCCTGTTTTTCACAGGCGACGAACTTGCGATGCCCGGTGAAGAGCGAGTCGAAGGCGGAATCTACAACTCCAACCGCTTTGTTTTGCGCGCGCTCTTGCATCAGCTCGGCTGCGATGTCGTGGACTACGGCAATATTCCGGACTCTTTCGAGGATACGCTTGAAGCTTTCCGCAAGGCTGCAAGAAAATCCGATCTGATCATTACCAGCGGCGGTATCAGCGTGGGAGAAGCCGATTACACGAAGAGAGCCGTGGACTCTTTAGGCAGCATGCAGATGTGGCGCATTGCTGTTAAGCCCGGAAAACCGGTAGGTAAGGGCAGCGTCCTTGGCGTACCTTTCATCGGCCTGCCCGGAAATCCCGTCTCCGGCTTTGTCACGTTCCTGCTTTTTGCTCAGCCTTTGATCCTGAGACTTTCGGGCAGAAATCAGGTGGACGTGAAAGGGTACATGCTCCCGCTGAACTTTGATCTTAAAGGCGGAAGCCGCAGAGAGTTTATCCGTGTCCGCCGCAACGCCGAGGGCTCCCTTGAGAACTACCGGACACAGAACTCTGCGGTTCTCTCCTCCTGTACCTGGGCGGACGGTCTCGCGGATATCCCGGCGGAAGCTCAGCTGAAGAAAGGAGATTTGGTGCGCTACATTCCTTTCAGCGAATTTAATCTGTAGGTCGTGTCATGAAGATATTGGTTCAGAAAGAAGACTTTGGTTTGGATGCAGAAGTTCGCGAGCTTCGCAAAAATCCTTCCGTTGGCGCGGTCGTCACTTTCCTTGGCACGGTGCGCGATCTGAATGACGGAAAGGATGTGAGCGGCATGACGCTTGAGTATTATCCCGGCATGACGGAAAAAGCGCTGACAAAAATTGCTAAGCAGGCGCTTGAGCGCTGGGATATTGAAGATGTGACGGTGATTCATCGTGTTGGCGAACTGCGCGTCACCGATCAGATTGTGCTCGTTGGCGTCTCAGGTAAGCATCGCGGCGAAGCCTTTGACGCCTGCGAATTTGTGATTGATTACCTTAAGACGGAAGCGCCGTTTTGGAAGAAGGAAACGCTTCCCGAAGGCGAGCGCTGGGTTGAAGCGCGCGACAGTGACGAGACCGCTAAGGAGCGGTGGGACTAAATTTCCTATTCCCAAATTAAGGGCTCGGCAGAGCCCTTAATTTATTTTCTTGTCACAATACAAAGTCATGAGTTTGCCGGAGATTCATCGGCGAACTCTTGAAAAAAGGAGATTTAAACCTTTATGCGTCAAGACAAACTAACCACACGGTTTCAGGAGCTGTTAGCTCAAGCGCAGTCTATGGCGGCTGAGAATTCCCAGCAGTATATCGACCCGCTGCATGTGCTCCTTGCGGTTCTTCACGATGATGAGGGAACCGGCCGCACGCTTCTGGAACGATCGGGAGTTCGAGTTCAGCAGCTCGAACACAAGGTCAGGGAGGCGATCCGCAAGATTCCGGAGGTGTCCGGAGCGGCGAACAATATTCAGGTCAGCCGAGAGCTAATGTCGATCCTTAACGCGACAGAGCGTGAAGCGCAAAGACTCGGCGACGAGTACATCTCGACAGATCTGTTCCTTTTGGCTTTGTGTGACAGCAGCTGTGATGCTGCCCGTCTTGCGAAAGAAGAAGGCTTAAATAAGGAATCGCTTGAAAGAGCCATACTATCTGTTCGTGGAGGAGAGAAAGTGGACAATCCCGATGCTGAGAACAACCGCGAAGCTCTGAAAAAGTACACGGTTGATTTAACTGAAAGAGCGCGTCAGGGCAAGCTTGATCCGGTTATCGGACGCGATGATGAAATTCGTCGCGCGATGCAGATCCTGCAGCGCCGCAGCAAGAACAATCCCGTTTTAATCGGTGAGCCGGGCGTTGGTAAGACCGCAGTCGTTGAAGGTCTTGCTCAGCGTATTGTTAACGGTGAGGTTCCCGATACGCTGCGCAATAAACGCGTTTTAAGCCTTGATATGGCCGGCCTGGTCGCCGGTGCTAAATATCGCGGTGAATTTGAGGAGCGCCTGAAAGCGCTTCTGAAAGAAGTGGTCGCCGAAGAAGGGCGCATCATTCTCTTTATTGATGAAATTCACACAGTGGTCGGCGCCGGTAAAACCGAAGGCGCGATGGACGCGGGCAATATGCTCAAGCCTGCGCTCTCTCGCGGCGAGCTGCATGTCATCGGTGCAACAACGCTTGATGAATACCGCAAATACATTGAAAAAGATCCGGCTCTTGAGCGCCGCTTCCAGAAAGTGATCGTTGACGAACCGAGCGTTGAAGACACGATTGCGATTCTGCGCGGACTTCAGGAAAAGTATGAAGTCCACCATGGTGTCGAAATTACCGACCCGGCAATTGTTGCGGCGGCTGAACTTTCCGCACGCTACATAACGGATCGATTCCTCCCGGATAAAGCAATTGACCTGATTGATGAAGCGGCAGCCAGAATCAAGATGGAAATTGATTCCAAGCCGGAAGAGCTCGATAAGCTTGACCGTCGTCTGATCCAGCTGAAGATCGAAAGAGAAGCAGTCAAGAAAGAGAAGGACGAAGCAAGTCAGAAACGTCTCTCGGCTTTGGAAGACGAGATTCAGAAACTGAGCCGCGAATATTCCGATCTTGAAGAGATCTGGAAGAAAGAAAAGAACGCCGCAATCGGATCGAAAGAAATTCGTGACGAGATCGACCGTCTTAAGACAAAGATGGATGAACTTCGCCGTCAGGGTAAGTATGAAGAGCTCGCGGAGATTCAGTACGGCGAACTGCCCGAGCTTGAACGCCGCCTGATCAAAGAAGAGGATCGTGAGGAAAAAGTTCATGAAGAGAAACCGAAACTTCTGAGAACACAGGTTGGCGCAGAAGAAATTGCTGAAGTGGTGTCGAGAGCGACCGGAATTCCGGTTTCCAAGATGATGGAAGGTGAACGCCAGAAGCTCTTGGATATGTCCAAATACATCGGCAAGCGGGTTGTCGGCCAGAAAGAAGCGGTCAATAAGGTCGTTGACGCGATTCTGCGTTCACGCGCCGGATTGTCTGATCCGAACCGCCCCTACGGCTCATTCCTCTTCCTCGGCCCGACAGGCGTTGGTAAGACTGAGCTGACAAAGGCCTTGGCGGAATTCCTGTTTGATACGGAAGACGCGATGATTCGTATCGATATGAGCGAGTTCATGGAAAAGCACTCCGTAGCTCGTCTGATCGGTGCGCCTCCGGGATATGTCGGCTATGAAGAAGGCGGCTATCTGACAGAGGCCGTCCGCCGCAAACCTTACAGCGTTATTCTGCTTGATGAGGTCGAAAAGGCTCATCCGGACGTATTCAATATTCTTCTGCAGGTTCTTGACGACGGCCGTATGACCGACGGACAGGGCCGCACGGTGGACTTCAAGAATACGGTCATCATCATGACTTCGAACCTTGGCTCGCATGAAATCATGAATCGTCAGGGCGAAGATTCTGCGGTGATCAAGGACGCGGTCATGGAGCAGGTTAAACAGCACTTCCGTCCTGAATTCATTAATCGTATTGATGAAATCGTGGTCTTCAATGCACTGGACGAAAAGGCGATTCGTGAGATTGCAAGAATTCAGATTCGCAAACTCGCAAAACGCATGGAAGCTCAGAACATTGGTCTTGAAGTGACAGACGCGGCTCTGGATGAAATCGGCAAAGTCGGCTTTGATCCGCTCTTTGGCGCTCGCCCGCTCCGTCGCGCGGTTCAGGATTATCTTGAAAACAGCATCGCGGTCAACCTGCTCAAAGGCAAGTATGCGCCCGGAGATACGGTTTTCGTAGATTACAAGGACGATAAGTTCATTTTTGAGGACAAAAATGAACTGAGTTAAGTAACCATTAATTGATTGACGGGGCGCTTCGGCGCCCTAATTTTTATCGCTTGGGCGCTAGAATTGATAAAAACAAATTTTCGTCCCGAGAGATCATTTATGCAGGATCAAACCACCAGAGCGCACGACATTTTGGCCATATTTTTGGTTTCCATCGCGCATGCGAGCTCCCACTTTTATCATCTTGTCATTCCGTCTCTTTTCCCTTGGATACTTCCGCACTTTAATCTGAATTACCTTCAGGGCGGGACATTAGTTTCGACCTTCTTTGTCACTAGCGCGCTTGGGCAGTCCGCGACCGGTTTTTTGGTGGATAAAATCGGCCCTCGTCTGTCGATGTATCTCGGGCTGATTTGTTTGGCATCAAGCGCTTTTGTTTTAGGTCTTGCTGACAATGTGCCCATGCTGTTTGCGGCTTCGATTCTCGCCGGTCTCGGCAATTCCGTCTTTCATCCGGCCGATTACAGCCTGATGAATTACAACATTTCTCAGCGCTATCTCGGACATGCATTTGCTTGGCACAACATTACCGGTAATATCGGCTGGGCTATTTGTCCCTTCTTCATGGTTCTCATGGCTGAGAATGTCGGCTGGAGAGAGGCCGCTTTTGCGGCTTCGAGCGTGGCATTGATTGTTTTAGGGTTCCAGCTCTTTTTCAGGGATGTGTTCTCAATCGATCAGAGTTCCAAGAAATTCGTTTCTGAAGAAAAGGACAGCGGCGGCGCATTCAGCTTTCTTGCGGTTCCCTCCGTATGGATGTGCTTTTTCTTCTTTTTCTTTACTTCCGGTGCCTTTGGCGTACTGCAAAGTTTCTCGCAATCGATCTTTAGAAATGCTTACGGACTGAACTTGGCCGGAGCTTCGGCCGCGCTGACGGCGTACCTGATTGGTGCGGGCGCCGGAGCACTTGTGGGCGGCTTCATTGCCGGTCAGTCCCGCTTTTCTTCGAATCGTGTTGTCGCGGTCTGTATTGCTTTCTCTGCTCTGATGGCGGTGGTTTTGGCATCCGAGATTCTTGTCGGATACTGGGCTGTTGTTTTGATGTTCCTGATGGGTGCGGGCACAGGAGTTGCCGCGCCGAGTCGGGACATTATGATTCGATCGGCCACGGTGGCAAAGCTTGGTCAGCGATCATTCGGCCGTGTTTACGGATTTACTTACTGCGGAATGGATGTCGGGCAGTCTCTGTCGCCCTTAGTCTTCGGCCCGCTTCTTGATAAGGGCATGTTTTCTCTGGTTCTCTTTGGCGTGGCAGCGCTTCAGACAGCGGCTATTTTCACAGCGCTTCAGGTGTCAGACGGAGAAAAGAAAGCGGATGTTCCGAGTGGGGCCTAGAGCGGCAGTTCGGTTTGCTCTCCGATAGAAAGCGGGAGGAGTGTTTCCGGATTTTCTTCTTCTACCCGGTTTCCGATGGAAACGCCCAGGAGACGGACAGTTTGTCCGCCTCTATCCACGTTCTCGAGCAGTTTTTTCGCCAGTTCAAGGATATGAGGTTTATCGGCCAGAATCCTGTCGGTTGTTTCGGAGCGGGTTATGGTCTTGAAGTTATGGAATCTGACTTTCAGCGTCAGGGAGGTTCCGGAGAAGTTATTCTTTTCAAGCCGGGTTATCAGCCGATCGACGATGCCTTCGAGCGCTTCTTCGAGTTTCTGCAGATTTCCTTCGTCGTGGCTGAAAGTGACTTCGGCCGAGACTTGTTTACGGATTCGACTTGTCGTGACTTCTCGATTATCGATGCCCCGGGCAAAGTTGTAGAAAGAGATTCCAGCTTTTCCGAACTGCTGATTCAGAAAAGAGATATCTTGTTCTCGTAAGTCTTTTCCGGTTCTGATGCCGAGAGATTCCATTTTCTTTTGCGTCACCGGTCCGACGCCCCAGATGGCTTTAACCGGCAGGCGGTCAATAAAAGCGGCGGCGCGGTCGGGATGAATGACGCAGAGCCCGTCCGGTTTTCTCCAATCGCTGGCGATTTTGGCTAGGAATTTGTTGTAAGAAACACCGGCGGAAACGACCAATCCGACTTCTTCCCGAACATTTTTGCGAATCAGTTTAGCGATCTCCATGGCGTATGTGTATTCCTCATATACGCCGGTCACGTCAAGGAACGCCTCATCGATGGAGACCGGTTCGATGATGTCTGTGTATCTGGCGAAGATCGAAAAGATTTCCTGAGAGATTTTTTTGTACTCTTCCATTCTTCCCTTGACAAAGATCAGGTCAGGACAGAGTTTGAGTGCCTGAGAGGAGGGCATAGCGGATCGCACTCCGAACTTTCTGGCCTCGTATGAAGCAGACGCGACCACGCCTCTGACCGCGTTAAGGCCGACGGCGATAGGTTTGCCGCGTAATTCAGGGAAGTCCCGCTGTTCGACGGAAGCGAAGAAAGCGTCAACGTCGATATGGAGAATTCGGCGGTATCCGTCTTGGCTCATACGGTTTCGTTTCTATAGTTCAAGCGTAGCGACAGAATGGAGTACATCCTTCAATGTTAGGGGCAAGCTCTGTGTTCATCAATGGAGGAGTGAAATTTTTTCGTTAAGATTTTTCGCAGAGGAATCTGTGGTTCATTTAGTTCAGCAAAAAAATCGTTTTTAGATTAAAATTCAACTCCTGTCTGGCCCGATGGTGAAATTGGTAGACACAAGGGACTTAAAATCCCTCGGCGCAAGCTGTACCGGTTCAAGTCCGGTTCGGGCCACCAAGTTCATATTTTTCCTAGTTGTGAAAACAATGGAATTTAGAGGAAAAGAAAGTAAATTTCCCTGATGGACACGCTCTTCGGTCCAAACCTCCGCGACATGGCTCTACATTGACTTGAAGGTCATAGACGGTTTAGGGAGATCTAAAAGCTCAAGCATGTCCTGGGCTTTTTTCGATAGCGGCTCTACAACCCAAGTTGCTCTAGTTGGAGCCCTTACAGCTCTCACTCGCTTTAATGCGGATAATAATTTCTCCACCGAGTCATCGGGAAACTTTAATTCCGAGGCAGGTCGGACGCATCAGAAATTAAATAGAAGACCACGATAAGGGTTTCCTTTTGAAGGGAGACCTTAGCCCAGGGA
>NZ_CALPCV010000025.1:0-35794 GCF_943193095.1 Parasutterella muris
GTAGCGGAGACAGGATTTGAACCTGTGACCTTCGGGTTATGAGCCCGACGAGCTACCAGACTGCTCCACCCCGCAATTATTCTGGCCTTTGCTGATGTTTTACATTCAAGCTTGCAAACTTGAAAAACCAACTTCGCTAGGAAATTGGTAGCGGAGACAGGATTTGAACCTGTGACCTTCGGGTTATGAGCCCGACGAGCTACCAGACTGCTCCACCCCGCAATCAGCTAACGGTTGAATCAATCAACCGAGATCGACACTATAACATGAGAATTCACATTGTGCAACATGACCTCCACAACGTGAACCCAAATTGCGCTCTAGGAATTGTCCGTCTTCTTGTATTTCTGCTCGCGGATCTGCTCCTGAGCTTTCATCAGCCGGTACAGACGATCTCCTTTGATTAACGGCCGAACAACAATGCGCAGGTTCGAGTTGTGCGTGAAATAACTCCATACCCAGTCAATGAAGATTAAAAGACGGTTCTTGAATCCGACAATATTCATCAGATGGATGACCAGCCAAACCAACCAGCCTAAAAATCCTCCGAACACTAAACCTTTCGTTTCAACGACGGCATGATTGCGCCCGATCGTTGCCATGGAACCTCGGTCATGATATTTAAAGGGTTTAAGCGCTTCCCCGTCCTCCATCGCGAGAATGTTGTCTGCGCAGTTGTCCGCCTGCTGCATTGCCGGCTGGGCAACCTGCGGATGACCGTCCGGCCAGTCTTTCTGCTTCATGAGCGCAGTATCGCCTAAGGCAAACACGTTTTTGTATCCGCCGACTCGGTTAAATTCGTCAATAATCAGGCGATTCCCATGGCCATACATGTCTGAGCTGAACCCGCCCATCGAATTTGCGATAACACCAGCTGTCCAAAACACGTTCGCGGTGGGAATCTCTTCATTGCTGAGCCTCAGCACTTCATTCTCATATCCAAGAACACGCGTTTTCTGTTTCAGCTCAACGCCGCGGTAACGAAGATACTCCTCAGCTTCTCGAGAAGATTTCGGCTTAAATGAGTACAAAAGACGATCCTTGCCGTCGACCAAAATGATTCTCATCTTGTCAACGTCTAAGTCCGGATAATCTTTGCGAAGAACAAAGCGTCGCATCTCGGCTAAGGCTCCGGCAAGTTCAACACCGGTGGCACCGCCTCCGACAACCACAAAAGTCAGAAGCTTTTCGCGCTCCTGCATGTCGTCCGTATCTACTGCTCTTTCAAAACTCTCCAGGATGTGGTTTCTGTTGTACAGTGCCTCGGCGGTTGTTTTCAGCGCCATGGTGTTTTCTTCCAGCGCTTTGTTTCCAAAGTAATTAGTGTCGCAGCCTGTTGCTATGACGAGATAGTCATAATGCAGTCTGCCGATCGAAGTTTTGACTTCCTGAGTTTCAGCGTCGGTTTCCAAGACTTCGCACATGCGGATATGGAAGTTTTTTCTGCCGGCAAACAAGCTGCGAAACGGAAATGAAATGGACGAAGGCTCAACGCCAGCTGTCGCTACCTGATAGAGGAGCGGCTGGAAATTGTGATGATTGGTTTTGTCCAGAAGAACAATCTGAAACCGCTCATCTTTTAGCCTTTTGCAGAAATTCAGTCCTGCAAAACCTCCTCCGACAACAACGACTCGTTTGAGTTCTGCCGAGCTCGGAATATCCATTAACCGATCCATTGAAAAGTCCTCTAAGTTCTATGCGCTGATTTTTATACATTCCTATTCAACTGTCATCACCCATTCAGATGAGAACTTGTTTTCAAGTGCGAAAATCTGTAACAGACGCCTACTGCGGCACGGCTTTTTATGTTTATTAGGATCAAATCGATAACAAGTTTTAAATAACTTAAGTTCATGATTTAACTAACTCTCAGTTTTGATTTGCTTGCATAGAATTAAATTATTACAACCCCACATTCTCAAGATTAAATGACTAATTTTCAGACTCTCGCTTCACCTTATGCAGAACGGTTTTTAAATCAGATTCGTGAAGAAAGCCGTGACGGACGCGGCGTATCCCGTCAGGGTTACGGACCTCATGAGCAGTACGTCCACGATTTGGTTATTTCCGAGGCAAAGCGCCTAAATATGGAAATTGAAATCGATCCGGCCGGCAATTTGTGGATTACACGTCCCGGTCAAAACCGCAGTCTCCCCGGCATCGTTTCCGGTTCTCACGGAGATTCCGTTCCCGAGGGCGGAAACTACGATGGTCTTGCAGGGGTCTGCGCTGCTATGACGGTTGCGGATATGCTTGATCGACTGAATGTTCAGCTCGAGCGTGATTACACGGTTTTAGTCACACGCATGGAAGAAAGCTCCTGGTTTGGCAGAGCCTATGTCGGCTCATTAGCGCTTACCGGAAACCTTAAACCGGAAGAAGTGCAGCTGAGACACCGTATCAGCGACCGTACGCTTTTCGATACGATTAAAGACGCCGGGTTCGATCCTGTTGCCATGACAAGCGGAAAACCGCTTAAAGAGCTCTCCAACATTGCCGCCTTTATTGAACTTCATATCGAGCAAGGCCCCACTCTGGAAAACAATCCGACACACCGCATAGCTGCCGTTACCGGTATTCGAGGCAATCTGCGTCACAAGATCTGCAGAGTTATCGGCGAAACTGCGCATTCCGGTGCGGTTAATCGTGAATTCAGACACGACGCGGTACTCGCGCTCGCGGATCTTCTTAGCAGAATGGACAAACACTGGAAAGAATGGCTTGATGCGGGCGAAGATCTGGTCTTCACATGCGGCGTCGTAAACACTGCTAAAACCGCAGCGATTGCGATTATTCCCGGAGAGGTTACTTTCGGTCTTGATATGAGAAGCCTTTCCATGGATACGCTTTATCGATTCCATAATCTGATGCTGGCTGAATGCGATGAAATCGCTAAAGAAAGAGGCGTCCGCTTCGAATTCGACAATGTTCTTGTCTGTGAAGCGAGCGGTGTGGATCCTCAGGTTCGCGGAAGAATCGAAAAGGCCGCAGCCGATCACAGCCTTAACGCGCTCTCAATCCCGAGCGGCGCCGGCCACGACGCAGCGGTTCTCTCCAACGCCGGTGTTCCTGTCGGCATGATTTTCGTCGCTAATCAGAACGGTTCCCATAACTGGCGTGAAGCCATGAAGCTTGAAGATTTCATCCAGGGCGCCGAACTGCTTTGGCACACTGTATGTGATTATGACAATAAATAACTAATCTCCTTTTGAATCCACTGATATCCCTGTTTTTGCGGGCAGTTGAGACCCTCCACTCATCTGCCCGCTTTTTTCTTCTTCAAGCCCTTGTGTATCACTCGGAACTATAATTGCCTACTAACGTAAACCGAGTAATGAATCAAATGTATTACAAAGCACCGACATTTTTAATTGTCCAGGACGATGAAGGTCAGATTGCCTTTCAGCGTGAGGATCTGATGCGCTACAGCGGCGCGCGCGGACTTATCGCTAGCGGAGTGGTCCTGCGCCTCATTCTCGCTGCTTCCGAAGACCTTTGCCCCGGAAGCATTCCTTTCCGTAAAGAATTTAAATTCAGGACCTCCTTCCCCGGTGACGAGGTTCGAGACGGAATAGAACTTGTTACAAGAGCGGTAACACAAGGCAGATTTACCTTGGATCTTTCGATCGGACCGGATTTTGCGCCTGCGACACCGGCCGGCGGAAGAATGTATTTTGAGGTCGCCTATAAAGATAAGGCGATGTCTTATGTTCTTGATCCGAGCATCTTTACTCAGCAGTGGCTTGAAGAAGTTGTGCGTCACCAGGAAGGGAGCGTCAGCAAGGAAGCTCACGCCAAATATCTTGAGTACAAGTATCAAATCCTCGGAATGCTGCTTTCTCGTCCGGAGGTCTTTACGCAGCGTGAGCCGGTGAGCATCGATCGCTTCAAATAGATATCAGTATGGGCAAAAGAGAAATTCATTTTTGTGAAAAATGCGGCCACCCGACTAAACGGGAAATACCCGAAGGAGATACGCACGAGCGCGATGTTTGCCCGTCCTGCGGCTACATCGCCTATATCAATCCGATAAATATTGTCGGTACGGTACCTTATCTCGGCGACAAGGTGCTGCTCTGCCGTCGGGCTATCGAGCCGAGGCTCGGATACTGGACACTTCCCGCGGGTCACCAGGAGGTTCAGGAAACAACACGCGAAGGCGCTGAGAGAGAAACCGAGGAAGAAGCCGGAATCCATGCGGAGATTTCTTCTGCGCCCTACATCCTTCTGGATATTGCGCACGCCGATCAGCTTCATCTGATGTTTCTTGCGCGCATGAAAGACGAAAGCGTTAACCCCGGACCGGAAACCTTTGAAGCTAGGCTTTTTAGCGAAGAGGAAATTCCGTGGGACAAGCTCGCCTTTAACTCGGTGGAAAAATCTCTGCGCTTATTTTTTGCGGATCTGAAAAAAGGCGCCTTCGGCTTTCATTACATTGAAAAGCACACACCGGGCAAGTTTTTATAGGATTTGCTGTCATGTCGGAGATTAAATTCATCAGCGGTGCGGACAGCTTTAAGGTTCTCAATCCGCTGAATCCGATTTACAAGCAGCGTTATGAAGGTATTGTCGCTTTTTCCGATACGCTTCGCGCAGAGATGCTTCGTGCGGGTTACGCTAAAGGCGTGTTTCCGTGGTCGGTCTCTGCGCCCTACCTGTGGTTTTTTACCGATCCGCGTTTGGTACTCGATCCGAGTCAGCTGATCATTTCTCATTCGCTTCGCAAGCGGATTAGAGACGCGCTTCAGAATGTTTATCGAAGGGACGGGATTAAACACAAGCTTGAGATTTTCTTAGACCATGCTCCGGAAGATGTCCTAAGCGGCTGCGCTGCCGCTCGCCCGGGACAGGACGGCACATGGATCAGCCGTCCTTTGAGACGCGCATATCTTGAAAGCATGAAAGACGGATTCTTTCATACGATCGAATGCCGAGTTGACGGTAAACTTGCCGCGGGTCTCATGTTTGATTCCATCGGAAGGATGCTGTACGGAGAATCCATGTTTACCGCCTTTCCCGATCTTTCCAAGCTCGCGCTTTCCATGCTCTGCTCTATCGCCCGCAGCGAATCCGTTCATATGATTGACTGTCAGGAAGCGACCGAGCATCTCATCAGTCTCGGCGGAACAGAACTGAGCGGCTCAGACTTTTATCAATCTCTTCAGAAAGAGACCGCACGAGATCCTATTGACTGGCGACTCTATTGCGGCCGCTCACTCAACGATTGTCTCGGAATTCTCCTCTCGGATAAATAGTTTCTTTTATCGCTCTCTTTTAAATACAACGATTTCACGGGCATTTAGGTAAAACTTTAATACCCGATTCAGACAGCGGCGCATTTGCATTGCTATACTTTTTCTATTCCGATTCCTCGGAAGGTTTATTTGTACCTACGAGAAGAACGAATCGAACATTATTTTGGAAAATTTTCGGCAAACTATTATTCACGGACCGCTATGAACGCCTTATACAAAGCCGCTAAGACCGTGCTGTTTCGCTTTACACCGGAACAGGCGCATCACATTATTCTCTCGAATCTTGACTGGATCACTCAGTTTGGTCTCCAGAAACTCGTTACGCGTCGTTTCCCTGAAGATCCTATCGAAGTAATGGGACTGCGTTTCCCTAACTGCGTCGGACTTGCCGCCGGCATGGACAAAGACGGAGAGCACGTTACCGCTTTCGGCGCCTTAGGATTCGGTTCTGTGGAAATCGGTACCGTCACGCCTAAAGGTCAGCCCGGCAATCCGAAGCCGAGATGCTTCCGTCTGGTTAAGGACGACGCCATCATCAACCGCATGGGCTTTAATAACGTAGGCGCGATTCAGGTCGCAAAGAACCTTCAGAGCGCAAGAGCTTTCCGCAACAGAGGCGGCATCCTCGGCGTCAATATCGGCAAAAATAAAGTCACGCCGAACGAAGACGCGCTCAGCGACTACATTAAGTGCATGGATCGCCTCTACATGAGCGGCGACTATATCGCTATTAATATTTCTTCTCCCAATACGCCGAATCTTCGTGATTTACAGGCGGACGCCGAGCTGGATCATCTGCTCGGCGGCATCGCGGAGCACCGCCGTAAACTCACGGATCAGAACGAAGGCAAAATCGTACCGATCGCGGTTAAGCTCGCCCCTGACCTCAGCGACGACGGTATTCGTTCCGCGCTTGATATTATTGTGAAGCACGGAATGGACGGCGTGATCTGCACCAACACCACGATTACCCGTGAGCCGGTCGCGCATAATCCGCTCTCTAAAGAGACAGGCGGTCTTTCCGGCAAACCGCTCATGGAAAGATCCACCGAAGTCTGCCGTCTTGCCTCGGAACACCTTCAGGGAAGACTCCCGATTATCGCTTCGGGCGGAGTCATGGAAGCCAAGGACGCGGTTGAGAAAATGAAAGCCGGCGCATCCATTGTTCAGCTCTATACCGGCTTTATCTTTAAGGGGCCCGAGCTGATCGCGGATTGCTCTGAAGCGATCGCGCAGTGGCGTTCTCTGAATAAAGCTTAATTAAACGCCGAATCCATATGAAGTGTTTTATCGGACTGCCGGCTGCGAAAGAAGCGGTGCCCCATCTTTGCGAACTGCAGAAACGAGCGTTCTCGATTGATCCTGCGTCTCGTATTATTCCGGCTGAAAACTTCCACGTCACGCTTGCGTTTATCGGAGAGATCACACCCGAGCAGGCTCAGCTCGTCGCTCAGGGCGTGGACATCATGACGGATTTCAGCTCAAGGAGCTGGAGCATTACCCGAAGCGGCCGGTTTGTTCGTCCGAAAGTCTTTTACGTCAGCGGCGAGCGCTATGAACCGATTTTCCATCTGGCTCGCGAAGCGGCGGAAATTCTTCATACGCTGAACATTCCTTTTGATGAAAAAAGCCGCTTTACACCCCATATTACAGTTCTGAGAAATTCCCATTTGGATGAACCCGTGGTCACGCATCCCTTTGAGTGGCCGATCCTCAGAGCAAGACTATTTGAATCCAAACTGGACGAAGACGGAAAGCGCGTCTATGTTCCGATCTAACTATCAGAAAGAGAGTCAAACATGAACGGAGTCGAAATTGTTACCCGCCCGGGGTTTTGGAATATCCCCGTATGGGCAATTATCGGGATCTACGTCATCGGAATTGCGGCCTGCGTTATCTGCGCCTTAGGCATCCGCAAGTCCTATCTGCTTTGGCGCGCGGGCAAGCCCTACGCTATGGATAAGGAAACCAAACGCCGCTGGGGATTTTTCTATCGTGAGGGCCTGCTGCAGAAACGCATCGTGCGCAAGCCGCTCGGAAGCAGACTCCATTTTTGGATTTTCTGGGGCTTTGTATTTCTGTTTTTCGGGACTGCGCTCGCCGTACTGGACTGGGATATCGGCAAACTGATTTTCGGCAAGCAGTTCCTTGCGGGCGGTGTTTACTATTTTTATAAGCTGATTTTGGATATTGCCGGCGTGGTCTGTCTGATCGGCTTGGGGATGGCTTTTTACCGACGCTTTATTAAAGAAGGCCGTCAGTTTGAAAAGTCGATGCGTTTTATTTACATTCTCGGTTCTCTCGCAGTCATCATTATCACCGGCTACATTGTGGAAGCGCTTCGTCTTGCCGCAGAGCAGCCCGCGCATGCTGTATGGTCGCCCGTCGGCAACTTCATTGCGCAGGTGTTCTACAGCGGCATGAGCAAAGAGCAGCTCGAGGCGCAGCATCTCTGGGTTTGGATTTTCCACGGTCTGATTTCTCTCGCTTTTGTTGCGCTCATTCCGGCAACCTACTTTTCTCATATGTATAAGAGTCCGACCAGCATTTACTGGCAGAGAACCAAACCGAGAGGACTGCTTGAAAAAATTGACGACATTGAGGAGCAGGAAATCTTTGGTATTTCCAAGTTTGGTCAGTTCAGCTGGCACGATCGTCTGAACTTTGACGCCTGTGTTGAATGCGGCCGCTGTACATCGGTGTGTCCGGTCAACCGTGCGGGCGGCCCGCTTGATCCGCGAGAAATTATTCTTTCGCTTAAAAAACGCATGGAAGAAGGCTACAGCAAGTCCGAAGATATTCTTGTTCCGGATGTAGTTTCCAAAGAAGCGCTTCTTTCCTGCACTACCTGCGGCGCGTGCGTCGAACAGTGCCCTTCCCGCATTGAGATTGTCAATACCATCGCCCAGATGAGACGTTCCGTCGGTATGGAGGAAGGACAATTTGCCGAAGGCGTCGCAAAGACACTGCAGAATATTCAATCGGTGGGCAATCCCTGGGGCCTGGACCCGGACGAGCGCTTTGCATGGGCTAAGGATTTAGACATTCCGTTTGCGGAACCCGGAGTCCACTACGATATTCTGTATTGGGTCGGCTGCTCCGCTTCTTACGATAAACGCAACCAGAAGATCGCGCGTGCCATGATTAAAATCCTGCGCGCTTCCGGTCTGAGTTTCGCTGTCATGGCTGAAGAAATGTGCAATGCGGAATACGCTCGGCGTGTCGGCGAAGAGTATCTCTTCCAGATTCAGACTCAGATGAATATTGAAAACCTGCGCCAGTATACGTTCAGCCGCATTCTTGCGCACTGCCCGCACTGCTTCAATACGCTGAAGAACGATTATCCCGAGTTTGAACGCGGTCAGTTCAACGTTATTTCGCATGTTCAGTTCATTGCCGAACAGATGGATGCGGGCCGCATTAAAGCGTCCCTGTCTGAAAAAGAGCGCATTGCGGTTCATGACGCCTGCTATTACGCCCGCTATAACCAAATCATCAACGCTCCGCGCTTTGATCTGAATAAGGTTGAAGGTCTTGAAACCGTCAATCCGAAGGAATGGGGATGCAATACGACTTGCTGCGGCGCGGGCGGCGGTCAGTTCTGGACCGATACGGACGCTTCAGAGCGCCTTAACGTTATCCGCCTGAAAGCGATCGTCGATACGACCGGATGCGACAAGGTCGCAACGAGCTGCCCGTTCTGTCTGTCGATGTTTGATTCGGCCAAGTCTCAGGATAAATCACTATCTGAAATTTCAATTGCGGATGTTGCCGAAATTATTGCGAAAAATCTAAAATAATCAATAGAAGTATTAATGAATTAAAACTACCCAATGGAAAATTCCGCTTACAAGGCAAACATTCAGGTGCTTGACCGCACCAGCGCGATTCTGAGAGTTTTGACTCAGCATCATGAACCTGTCAGCCTCAAGGTCATTGCCGATGAAACGAGTCTGCATGTTTCCACCTGCTACCGAATTTTGAATGATTTGGTTCGGCTTCGTTTTGTGGAAAAAGGATCGGTTGCGGGGACTTATCGTTTAGGTCTGCGCTTTCTCCAGCTCGGCAATTTGGTCAGAGAGCGGATTTCCGTTCGAGATACCGCTAAATCCGGGATGCAGCGCCTGCATAATCTGACTCGTCAGACGGTTAATCTTTCGATTCGTCAGAATGATTCGATTGTTTATATTGACCGCATTATGCGCGAGCGCCCCGGAATTCAGGTTGTGCGCACGATCGGCGCGACTGCCCCGCTTCATACGACAAGTTCCGGCAAACTTTTTCTCTCGGAAGATTCTTTTGAGCAGATCAGAGCCTATGCGCTCAGAACCAACCTTGAGCCTTCCACGCCGAAAAGCATTACGGATTTGGATCAGCTGATCAATGAATTAAATCGAGTCAAAACACTCGGATTTGCCAAGGACGACGAAGAGCTTGAGCTCGGCGTCTGCTGCATCGCGGCGGGCATTCGAGACGATTCGGGCAAATTGGTCGCGTGTTTATCGATCTCATCGCCCGCAAATAATGTTCAGGAAGGCTGGATCAGCGAGCTCAAGCATACGGCCGACGATATTTCCGAACATTTAGGGTATGTCGCAACACCCGGAGAACTTTACGTTCGACCGGACTTTTCCTAACAGCTTTGACGGCCTGCCCTAAAGAAGGCCTTTTTCATCATGACGCAGCAGTGCCTCTTCTGTCATCTTCCCGATCAGTTAAAAGTTCAAGCGGAAAACGCGCTCGCATTCGCAATTTTTGACGGGTTTCCGGTGAATCCCGGTCACACGCTCATTATTCCGAAACGCCATGTTGCTTCCTACTTTGATCTTACCGAAGACGAAGTTCGGGCCATGCATGAGCTTTTAGGGCAAATGAAAGTCCGGATAGAAAATGAATTCCGTCCGGACGGTTTTAACATCGGCGTCAATGTCAGCGAAGCCGCAGGGCAATCGGTTTTTCATGTGCATATGCACTTAATTCCGCGCTTTAAGGGCGACATTGAAAACCCGAGAGGCGGAGTTCGAGGCGTCATTCCCGCTAAGAGAAGCTACTGATCACAGAGCGCCTCGGTCAAGCGCCTTTTTAATTTCCTGCGATTCTTTTGTAATTCTCGCCTCTTCTTCCTGTCTGCCGTAGCGCTCCATTGCGAACTGAACAATCGCTTTGGCGAGCAGATCGTCCGGCACAAAGGAAGCGGCAACATTTTCTTCCTTGAGACGAAGTGCTTCCTCATCCGTGCCGGCAGGCATAATCGCTTCGATTTTTGTATTCAGAAGGCGCGCAGTCTCCATAATTTTGCGGCAGGTAATTTCGTTTTCCACCGCCATAATGACAAGCGCCGCATCCTGAATATGCGCCTGAATCAGAATCGCAGGGTCGGATGCTTCGCCGCAGACCGCATTGATTTTGCGCTCTCTGAGTGACTCAACATTCGTGCGGTTTTCATCGATCACCACAACCGAGAGATTACGTTCGAGCAGAAGGCTGAGGATTTTCTCGCCTTTTTCTCCGTCTCCGATCAGTACGATATGGCCGCGCAGAAACTCAGAATCGACATCATCGGGCATCAGTGACATCGGATCTGTTCGTGCATCCATACGGCGGGCAAAAGCCCAGTGTTTTTTGATGAAGGCGCGCACAAAATCCGCGCTCGCGAACGCGAAAGGATTCAGAGCGATGGAGATAATCGCACTCGCAAGCACAAGGCTCATCCCCTCCTGTGGCAGAATTCCGAGCTGGATACCAAGCGCCGCAAGAATAAATGAGAATTCTCCGATCTGCGCAAGCGAAGCGGAAACCGTAATCGCTGTATGCAGCGGGTAGCGGAACAGAAGCACGAGGAAAAACGCGACGAGTCCCTTACCGAGAATAATAATCGCGAGGACCGCCAGTACGTGAAGCGGCTGCTCAATCAGAATTCTCGGATCAAACATCATGCCCACGCCGACGAAGAAAATTACAGAGAACGCGTCGCGCAGCGGCAGAGACTCCATAGCGGCTCTGTGCGAGTATCGGGACTCACGCATGACCATGCCGGAGAAAAACGCGCCGAGTGCGAAAGAGACTCGGAAAATTTCCGCAGCTCCGTAAGCGATTCCGATCGCAAAGACCAGCACTGAAAGCGTAAAGAGTTCGCGAGAGCCGGTTTTAGCCACCTGACGCAGAAGCCAAGGCAGAAGGCGTTTGCCGACGATCAGCATCAGTGCGATAAAACCGAAGACGCGAGCGAGCGTCCAGAGAATAATTTCCCACAAGGGTTCGGCCGAAGAAACTTCCTGCTGAGACGAGCCCATCATAAAAGCGAGTGGCGGCAGAAGCACCAGAATCAGCACGGTCATAATGTCTTCAACCACGAGCCAGCCCACAGCGATCTGACCGTCATGGCTTTCGAGCAGTCTGCGGCTTTCCAGGCCTTTTAAAAGAACGACGGTGGAAGCGCAGGATAAACATAAGCCGAAGACGATGCTTTGTCCCCAAGGCCAATCCCAGCAGTGCGCCAGCAGCGCGCCGAGCGCGGTTGCCAATCCCATCTGCAGGATAGCGCCCGGAACCGCGATTTTTTTAACGCGCAGCAGATCCGTCAGAGAAAAATGAAGTCCGACCCCAAACATCAGGAGCATGACACCGATTTCTGAGAGCTGGCCCGCGATACCGACGTCGCCCACAAACCCGGGCGTCGCCGGAGAAATAATAATACCCGCAAGGAGGTAGCCCACTAAAGCCGGGACCTTGATTCTTTCCATCACGAAGCCGAGCGCCCAAGCGATCGCAAAACCGATCGCAAGCGTGGAAATCAGACTGAAACTGTGACTCATTGAATTGCTCCGTCAAGAGAAAAGTTATGAAGGGTTGGCGGGAGGAACCGGGTCAATTTTGCTGTTCTCGACGATTTCTTCGTCCTCGGGATTGTCGCCTTCGAGCAGCTCTTTGCGTACGAGCTCGCTCATTTTGTCCGCAAGTGCGGTAGAGGCCTGAACCACCATACCGAGATTGTCCGCGGTCATATTGGCCGCTTCAGAGTCCGATGTCGCGCGAAGGATAAATTTAATATCCGGGTTCAGCAGTTTGGAAGTTTCAACTACCTTACGCTCCAGGATTTCATCGCGAATTGTCAGAATTAATAATGGGCTCTTATGTACGTGAGCCTGAAGAAGCGAGGACGGATCAACTGCGTCGCCCTGAATGGCAGTCAAACTGCTGCGTCTGAGCTTCTGCACCAAAGCATCGTCCTTATCAAGGATTACAACCGGAATGTTTAATTTGTTTAATTCATTGCAAAGTTTTCTGCCGACTTCGCCATAACCGACAACCACGACATGGCCGGTGATTTTCTTTTGTTCAACGTCGTCAGGCATCAGAGACTGAGGAGACGGACGGGCGGCCGCCACGCGAAAAAGTTTACTTTTTCTTTTGAGGAAATCGCCGACCTTTTGCATACTTGCGAACGCAAACGGGTTGACCGCGATGGAGAAAATCGCTGCCGCAAGAACCAGGTTCATGCCCTCTTCCGTCACAAGACCAAGACTTTGGCCGAGGCCCGCCAAAATAAATGAGAATTCGCCGATCTGCCCCAAGCAGGCACCGAGAGTAAGCGCGGTACGCAGCGGATAGCGAAGAAGCACCACGAGGATTGTTGCGATGACCGGGTTAAAGAGCAGAATAATGAGCAGAATGCCAAGCAGATGGAACGGATGCTCCATGATGACCGACGGGTCGAACATCATTCCGACACCGACGAAGAAAATCACAGAGAACGCGTCACGCAGCGGCAGCGACTCAATCGCCGCCCGATGCGCATACTGAGATTCGCGCATGACCATGCCGGCAAAAAAAGCGCCGAGCGCGAACGAGACGTGAAAGATTTCAGAAGCGCCGAATGCGATTCCGATCGCGACTGCCAGCACACATAGCGTAAAGAGTTCGCGCGAACCTGTCTTAGCAACCTGCCAAAGCAGGAACGGGAGCACTCGTTTACCGATCACCAGCATCAGGACAATAAAGACAATCACCTGAGCAAAAGTAATCAGAAGGAGCTGCCAGAGCGGAACCGCGGTGTTCTGTGCTTCTCCTCCCAGCATTGAGGAGAGCGGCGGAAGAAGAACGAGCAGAAGGACAGTTACCATATCCTGAACGACCAGCCAGCCAACCGCGACGTTTCCGTCAAAGCCCAGCAGCAGACCTCTCGCTTCAAGCGCCTTAAGCACCACAACCGTTGAAGCGCAAGACAAACAAAGTCCCATGAGCAGTGCGTGACCGAAATTCCATCCCCAGAGATAAGAAAGAGCTGTTCCGATCAGAGTGGAAGAAATCATTTGGCAGATCGCGCCAGGCACGACGAGTCCCTTGACTTTGATTAGATCCGATAAGGAAAAATGCAGTCCGACACCGAACATCAGAAGCATGACGCCAATTTCAGCAAGCTGATTTGCAAGCGCCAAATCTACATCGAATCCGAAAACCGAAGGGGATACCAAAATACCTGCGATAAGGTATCCGACAAGCGCTGGCACTTTAATTTTTTCCGCAAAAAAGCCCAGTACGAGAGCGACTCCGAAACCGATCGCGAGCGTAGAGATGAGTGAAACAGAATGCATTTTCGGTATTGTTTGAACTAACTGCTCAAAGTTGGCTTTAAAGTTGTTAATTTTACGCAATCGGGAAAAGAAATTTTGGATAATCCCCGTTGTAAGTGAATAGAAGATTAGTTAGACAGTACCGATGAATAAACCGCTCATTGCAAAAATCAACGATAAATTTGAGGCTGCGCTTTTAATTATCCAGGCGGGCGCGCTCATGGTCATTACTGTCGCAACTGCAATTGCCATTGTCGCTGAGGGTTACGACATGTTCCATTCAAGAACTATCGGGCTTGCGAACCTTCTGCTTCTGTTTCTTTTTATCGAGATTTTGTCAATGGTGCGACAGTACGCACTCGGGCAGCATGAATTAAAGCTAAAAACACCGCTGGTCATCACGGTCGTCGCAGTCGCCCGTTACCTCATTATCAATATGGAGCATCTCACGAGCAAGTGGATACTTCTTACCTCCATTTCTATATTGATTCTTACAATTTCTCTATTAATTTCACGCCAAATCAAAGGTCTTCACGATGATGAAATAGAGGACTTAAAGATGTCATCGGCTAAGAAACTTCTCGCAAAAGTAACCGCCAAGAATAACAATGATGCGGGATAATTAAAATACAATTCGTATTAGTGCTAATAGTTATTCCCAAATAGGCTTCTAGAATATGTGTGTAGATTTGTAATAAATATAAATCTCGCTTTTTGCGCAAAGAAGTTTTTGCGCCCAACTAGGAGAACTACGATGGTTTTAACCAAAATTTCCGCAGCAGTCGCTTTAGCAGGTGTTGCAATGGCTGCAGGTGCTGTTACATACACACCCGGAACCTACACAGAAAAAGTTAACGGCCACAATGCGGCATTCAATGTCAGCGTGACTGTCAGCAAGAATAAGATTGAAAAGATCGAATACCCTGACAACCTCGAAACCATTGGTGTCGGCCGTGTCGCTCTGGACAAACTGTCCAAGAAGATCATTGACCGTCAGTCTCTTGGTGTTGACAATGTCACAGGCGCAACGATTTCTTCTTTCGCTTTGAAGGGCGCAGTTAAGAAAGCTCTTGAAAAAGCCGGCGTCTCCAAAGATGATATGGCCAAGCTTCAGAAGAACACAGAGAAATACACTGCTCTTCCTGCTGAAGTCAAGACACAGGTTGTCGTGATTGGCGGCGGCGGATCGGGGCTTGCTTCCGCGATTGCTGCTCAGCAGGCAGGCGCCAAGGTTATCGTTCTTGAAAAACTCGGTCTTCTCGGCGGTTCCACCAACGTTTCCGAAGGCGCTCTGAACGCGGCTGACCCGGAACGTCAGGGCAAACAGGGCATCGAAGATTCTATCCAGAAACATTATGATCAGACAATGAAGGGCGGCCATGATATCGGCAATCCGGTTCTGGTTCACTATCTCACCGACCATGCTCTGGAATCCGTCCACTGGCTCGAAAGCATCGGCGTTCAGTTCAAACCGGAAGTCGGTACTGCTACAGGCGCCCTCTGGCAGCGTTCTCACTACCCTGCCACTCCGTCCGGCAACACCTACATCCGTTCGTTTGAAAAGTACATCGCCGCTCATAAGAATGACATTCAGGTCTACACAGACATGAATGCCGAGTCTCTGATCAAGGACAAGGCCGGCCGCGTTATCGGCGTCGTCGCTAAAGACAACCATACCGGCAAGACAACCAAGTTCATGGCTGACAAGGGCGTTATCGTTGCTACCGGCGGTTTCGGCGCAAACGTTGAACTTCGCCAGAAAGTCAATACCGGCGTCTTCAAAGACTATGACCTCGGCAAGGGCATCGGCTGCACGAACTTCAACAAGTCCGCTCAGGGCTCCGGCATCATCATGGGTGAAAAAGTCGGCGCCAACGTTATCGGCATGTCTGACATTCAGGTTCATCCGTGCGGCACACCGGGTACAGGTCTGATGGAAATGGTCCGTACTTCCGGCCGCAACCGCGTTTTCATCAACAAGGACGGCAACCGCTTCGTCAACGAAGGCGCTGCTCGTGACGTTCTGGCCAAAGCAATTTTTGCTCAGCCAGGCGCTACATACTATGTCCTTGTCAACCACCTGCGTTATCCGTCTCTTGACTGGGTTGACGCCAACGGCGCGAAGATGAAAGACATGATTGACCTCGGCCGTGTTGTTGCTGCTCCGACTCTTGAAGAACTGGCTAAGAAACTCGACATGCCGGTTGAAAACCTCAAGAAGTCCATCGCCGACTATAACGCTGTCGTTGCCGGCACTGCTGAAGACAAGCTTGGCTTCAAGGCCAACAACAAGGCTGACAAGCAGATGACCGAAGGTCCCTGGTACGCCTGCAAGAAGGTTCCGACAGTTCACCACACAATGGGCGGTCTGGAAATCAATGACAAGGCTCAGGTTCTCGACAAGAACGGCAAGGTTATTCCGGGTCTCTACGCTGCCGGTGAAACCACTGGCGGTATCCACGGTTCCAACCGTCTCGGCGGCAACGCTATCGCTGACATCATGACATTCGGTCGTGACGCTGGTACACACGCTGCCAAAGGCAACTAATCCTTAGTCGATTAGCTTGATCTAAGTTTAGGGGGCTCCAATCGGAGCCCTCTTCTTTTTACATAGGCAGCGTTTCTATCTCTTCGGCTAGAGACAGCAAGGCAAAATCTTCTTTTGCTTTAGCGCCGATCATGATGCTTCTCGGCAGTGTCTCGCTGAAATCAATCGGCATGGATAGCGTGGGTCCGCCGCCAATCGCCCACCAGTCCAAGTAACTCAGCGTTAGTGCAGCCTGTGCTCCGGTCATCTCCAACATTTCACCGACCAATTGACTCGCTTTCTGAATATTGGTTTGAACAAGACCGGATAACGCTTTTCCATGAGGAAGATCAGCCTCGAGCGCGTATGTCAGGCGCTCCATCCCGTAGGGATGCGAATGGGCTCTGGAAGAATAGCGTTCAACGAGCGCTTCAAAAGTTCGCGGCTCTGTCCCGGACGCATATCTTTGAAGGAAGTTCGTCATATCCTTTTTAATATCCGCTGACGAAATGGTCTTGTAATCGAATTCCGCCATCGGCGCGTGTCTGAATTCAATATGGAATCCGCCTTGTTTAAGCGCAGAGATAAATCGGCGGACGGCCGGAGTATTCAGAGTTGCATTGTCTCCCAAGGAGACTAAGAAAAGCAGCGTTCGACCGTTAAATTTCTTTTTACGGAGCTCTGACGGTACAAATGACTGAGGATCTGAATCGTCTTTACCGAGCATGGCGGAAAAGACCGTTTTTAATCCGCTGAGGCTTCTTGAGAGTACCCCCGGCGCGTCAAATGAAGACGAAAGCGGAATAATGCCGCTTCTGGAGACTGCGCCTCTGGTCGGCTTAAAGCCGAAGACGCCGTTTGCCATCGCGGGCATCATAAGACTGCCTCGGGTTTCGGTTCCGAGTGCGGCGTCACAGAAACCTGCCGCGCAGGCAATTGCTGAGCCAGAACTCGATCCTCTGCAGGGATACTGCGCACCGTGCGGATTTCTTCCAAAGCCGCCCAACTCAGAGTAACCGTCCTTAAGAACGCGCGTCGTCACAAAACCCGCGAGTTCCGTCAGATGCGTTTTACCAAAGATATCAATCTGAGGATTTTTGCGGATTTGACGAACGCAGAATGCGTCCGGCAGCACAAGAACTCTAAGCGCGTAGGATCCCGCGGACGTCAAAAAATCCTGTACACCGATATTGTCTTTTGCAAGGATTCTGAGTTTGGCTGAATCCTTCGGTCTTCTGCAGAAGCGCACCGCTCTGAGGTTTTCGTTGTAAGCGCGAATGCGCGTAAACATTTGCTCAGCAGACAGCGGTTCAATTAAAGGATAAGAAAAGTCCTGCATAGCTTGGAACTCCCGTTTTTTAGCCATCATAGCCGAAACAGGAGCGGCAATGCGCTTTACAGGACTTATGTTAGAAGCGACACTCCAAAGCCGTCAGGAAGCTGAATTTATTCAAGTAACCGGCCTCAACCGACCAATTAAAATTCGGCGTAATTTCCCAGCGGAAGCCGGTCAGTATATTCCAGGGCGATTTAATGCGCTGCTCCACATTGAATTCACCGTTTCCGTGCCAGTTCACTGCTGAAATAATCTGCTGCAGCTTGGGCGAGAACGATAAATTTGTCAGGTTGCCGCGGAAATTCTGCTGCACGCTGTAATACATCGCGCCGACCCAGAAATTGAATTTACTCTGCGGCAGCCCGATTGCTTCCGCCGCCGGAAGCGTAAAGCGGTATCCGACTCTCGGAGAGAGCGTAAAGGCTTTTATGTCGCCTTTGATAATGTTGAGATCGGTCTTTGTGTAATTCAAGTCGAGCAGACCGAACCAGTTGCCGACTCCGCCCGCAAACGTGGTGCCGAGACCGTAAGTGGTTCCTTTGAATTTCAGGATGAAATCCAGCCCATCCATGTCTCCGATCCCTTTGATAATGTTATTGACGAAGGAATTGGTGGAACCCACGTCAATCTTAGAGACGGATTTGCCTTTGGTTCTGCCCGCAACCGCATACACGTTCATGAAAGGAAAGAGCCAAGCGTCGGCGCGGATCGTTTCGGTATGGCTTCTCTGCTTTGTGCTGTGTACATCAATCTTAAACAGATCGGACGGAATATCGATGATTGTCGGATTGTTTGGACGGAAAATATTGTTGATTTTTAAAGACAGTCCGCCAAAAGTAATGGACTTAACATCAATATCCTGTCGGATATGCATGTAGTTGACCCCGATGCCGTACGGATTGGGCAGCTCGTAGCCTCTCTCACGCGCTTCTTTGCCGAAAATCGGAAGAAAAGAATCCTCCTCCCCCTCTTCCGCTTCCTCTTTTACGGTCACATGCGGAGCGTCCTGAGTGTTGGACAGCTCGACGCCTTTAGGGTTCAGGGCATATTTGGAAGAATCAGAAAACTCTCCGGCGCAAGCGCACAGAGGCGCACAGGCAATCGCCAGATATTTAATAAGATATAAAATTTTCAAAGGATGAGCCCCTAAAGAAACCTTAATCGGTCGGCAAAAATAAGAACCCCGAAGTCTACAGCTGCGGAATTACCCTTTTTGAAAATCAATGTAAAAATCATTTATCTTGTGACCGATTATTAGCTTGCTCATTCTGACAGTTAATATGTGAGCTATCAGACAAAAAGAACTAAATTAGGACATCATTTTTTGTCGGTTCCTATGGAACTTAAGGAGTTTGAAATGCCTGTTTTAGCAGCTGCTGAGGTACCGCATCCTCCGCTTATCATCCCGGAAGTCGGAAAAGGACAAGAGAAAGTCATACAAAGGACCATCAACGCATACACTCAGGCGATGCGCTTTCTGGCTCGTTTTAAACCGGATACTGTCGTCGTGACAACACCGCACAGTGTCATGTATGCGGATTACTTCCATATTTCTCCCGGAAAATCCGCCTGCGGCGATTTATCCCGCTTCAACGCGCCGAATGCTTCGGTTAAAGCGGACTACGATTCCGAATTTGTCGACGCATTGGAAAAGCACTGCAAAATAGAAAACATTCCAGCGGGCACGCTTGGAGAGCGCGATCCGTCCTTAGACCATGCGACCGTTGTGCCGCTTCTTTTCTTAAAGGATTATCTGGACAAATTTGAAGTGGTTCGCGTCGGTCTTTCCGGCCTTTCCATTGAGGATCACTATCGTCTCGGCGAAGCGATTTCCGAGACCGCCGATCAGCTCGGCAAGCGTGTTGTGATGATCGCGAGCGGCGATCTCTCGCACAAGCTTACAGAGAGCGGTCCTTACGGTTTCAGCGCTGAAGGTCCGAGGTTTGATAAAGAAATCATGGAATGCTTTGAAGATGCGGATTTTCTGCGCATGATGAAAATCAAGCCTGAAGTTTGCGAATCGGCTGCCGAGTGCGGTCACCGCTCTTTTGTCATCATGGCGGGCGCGTTTGACAAGCGCAAAGTCGACGCGCATGTCCTTTCGTATGAAGGTCCTTTCGGCGTCGGATACGGCGTCGCCACTTTCGAAGGCGGAGAGGCCGATCCGAATAGAAATTATTTAGATCATTACATCGCTTTTGAAAACAAAGCGAGAGAAGAGCGTATGAAGCACGAAGACGCGTACGTCAGACTTGCCCGCCTCAGCGCGGAAACCTTAGTTCGGACGCATCAGTACACGGGGCTTCCGAAAGATCTGCCTGAGGAGCTTCTGAACCAAAGAGCGGGCGCGTTCGTTTCTATTCACGAGCATGGAAAACTTCGCGGCTGTATCGGCACGACAGAGCCCACGCAGCAGAATCTTGCTCTTGAAATCATTGCAAATGCCGTGTCAGCAGCAACACGCGATCCGAGATTTCCGCCGGTTCGGCCCGGAGAACTTCCCTCTCTGGTTTACAAGGTGGATGTTCTGTCTCCGGCTGAAAAGATCGATTCGGAATCCCAACTGGACGTTAAAAAATACGGTGTGATTGTTGAGAACGGTTCTCGCAGAGGTCTTCTTCTGCCTGATCTTGAAGGTGTTGACACGGTCGAGCAGCAAATTGCGATCGCTAAACAGAAAGCGAACATCGCGCCTCAGGAAAGTGTTCAGCTCTATCGCTTCACTGTGACGCGGCATCAGTAATGACCGCTTCAGCTCAAGTTTTATGTGATGTCTGCCCGAAGTTCTGCAGACTGAGAGAGGGACAGACGGGGTTTTGCCGCGCAAGAAGCAATATCGGCGGGACGATTGTGCCGAATAATTACGGACAATGCACGTCGATCGCGCTTGATCCGATAGAAAAGAAGCCGCTTGCGCGGTTTTATCCCGGAAGTTTTATTTTGTCGTACGGAAGCTACGGCTGTGATTTGCGCTGTCCCTACTGCCTGAATCATGAAATATCGATGGCCGGACGCGTGATCCCGACGCGGAAGATCACTCCGGAGAGTCTTTGTGATTTAGCGGTTGATTTAAGCCATCGCGAACCCGGTAATTTAGGCGTCGCGTTTACGTACAACGAGCCGCTCATCTGCTGGGAATTTATTCGTGATACTTCTCAGCTACTGCATGAAGCGGGACTCAAGTCGGTTGCTGTCACCAACGGCGGCATTACTCGCAAGTATGCGGATTTGGTTCTTCCGCATATTGACGCGCTCAATATCGACTTAAAAGGCTTTTCGGACGATTTTTACCGGATCGTCAAAGGTGAATTTGAGACCGTTAAGGACTTTATCGGGAACGCCGTTCATTACGGCTGTCATGTGGAACTCACGACTCTGATCATTCCTACCGTCAATGACAGTCCGCAGCTTATGGAAAAAGAAGCCGAATGGATCGCGTCACTTTCACCTGATATCGCGCTGCATCTGAGTCGATTTTTCCCGCGCTATAAGTGGAATGATTTTCCGATCACAAGCGCTGAGACGATCTTTGAGCTTCGGGACATTGCTAAAAAGCATCTGAGACACGTCTATTGCGGAAATTTGTAGATAAGAAATAAGCCCGAGAGGTTAAGAAGCTCCCGGGCTCTTTCATTCAATTAGTTAATTGAATTAGAACTGATGGTTCATACCGACAAAGAACTGAACGACGTTGTCGCCTGTGTAGTCTGTGCCGTATTCATTGCCGCCGAGGTTAAAGTGCAGAGAGCTGTCGGGACCCGCTTCAATTGCGTAACCGGCGTTACGATCGTTAAAGACCGCTTCAACACCGCCGTAAATGCGAGTGCGTTTGGAGAGCGGATAAGCGACCAGGCGTTTGCGTCAGAACGAGTCTGATCCTTCATATAGGAGCCGGAAATCATCCACTTGCCGCCGAAGAGCGGTGTGGAAGTACCGATCTGGCCATCCAGAAATTAGCAGAATTGGTTTCGTCGTTCGTGAATTTCTTCGTGAACTGAACAACCGGCTTTGTGACACCGAAGTCATAGCTTGCAGCAAAGTTCAGGTACTGGTTGTTCCAAGAGGCATCCTGTCCGTCGGGACTGAACTTGCGGAAGAGGTAGCTTCCCATTGCGGAGAACTTGCCGTAGTCAAACTTAGCGGCGTAGTTGTAAATATTGTCTTTGCCGTTGGAATTCCGGCCGCCGGCAGCTTGTGCGCTTTCGGTGAGCGCCAACCAAGTAAAAAACCTCGCTCGGCTTAACGCTTTGCGAGGTTTTAATAATGACGATTAAAGATTAGTGATGGCCGCAGCAGCATCCGCCTGCTTCGTGACCCTTATCATGGCCATGACCGCCGCATCCGCAGCCGCCCTCACCGTGTTCATGGTGACCATGTCCTCCGCAGCCGCATCCGCAGCCCATCCCGGCAGGCTGCAGTGTTCCATCAATCAGCTGCTGAATTGCTTCATCGGGATTTCCGCTCACACCCGGAACAACATCAATACCAAGCTGCGCAAGTGCGACAAGCGCACCGTGTCCGATGCCGCCGCAAAGTACGGCCTGAACGCCCTGAGCTGCTAAAAATTCAGAGATAGCCGCATGGCCGCTTCCCTGTGTATCCACAATAACAGCTTCCTGAACACCCTGAGGAGTCACTTCAAAAATCTTAAACTGAGGCGCTCTGCCAAAATGCTGGCAAATTTCTCCATTCTCGTAGGGAGTCGCGAATTTCATGTAATTCTCCTAAATTATTCAGCGTTAAAACGTGTGGTTCATTTTAACAACACTGGCGCTTCAACAAATTAAGCCAATTTTATAAAAAAGATTAAATGTAACGAACCGTTATATATTGATACGGCTGAAATATTTGTGTATCAGACCGAGCAGCTGATTCGGGATTTAGGGATCAAACGAAACTAGAATCAGGCTTTAAAAGTTTCTCTTGTCAAACTCTGTAAAATGAATGCAATTGATCGTTTTTTTAAGATCTCTGAGCGCGGCTCTAATGTAAAAACAGAATTCCTCGGAGCAATATCGGCCTACCTCGCAGTCTGCTACCTTTTTATTGTGGTTCCCGGCATGCTTTCTGACGCCGGAATGCCGATTGCGGATGCTACGGTGGCAACGATTTGGGCGGCGATCCTCGGAACCGTTATGATCGCCTTTATTGCGAATTTCCCGATCGTGGTCGCACCCGGCCTGGGAATCTCAGCGTATTTCGCATATTACGTCTGCGGCGCAATGGGACTTTCGTGGCAAGCGGCGTGCGCGGCCGTCGTTATTTCAGGCTTTGTATTCTTCCTGCTTACCGTGACCAGAGTTCGACAGGCGATCATACAGTCCATACCGCTGGATCTAAAGCTTGCGATCGTTGCAGGTATTGGCGCGTTCATCACGATTATCGGTCTGAAAAACGCCGGAATCGTTGTTCCGAGCCAGTCCACTATGATCGGACTCGGAAATATGCTTGCCCCTCAGGCCTACCTGACCATTCTCGGCGTGATCATCGCAGGCGTTCTGATTAATAAAGGTGTTCGCCTCGGAATGCTGATCGCAATTCTGGCAGTAGCGGTATTGGGCGTAGCTTTAGGCGTCACACCTACCGACGGTGTCTCCAAGATGTTCTCCGCCGATTTTAAGATTTTCCCGACAGAGACAATCTTCCAGGTGGACTTTAAAACCATGATGACGGTCGGCATTGTCGGCGTGCTCTTCTCCATTACGATGGTTGATCTCTTTGACAACATGTCGACGCTTATCGGGCTCTCCTTCCGTGCGGGATTCATGGGTAAAGGCGGCGAGATTCCGGGTTTGGACAGAGCGCTGATTTCCGACTCTGTCGCGACGATGGGTGCAGGCTTAATCGGCACGCCGACCTCTACCGCTATCTTGGAAAGCGCTGTCGGCATCGAAGCGGGCGCGAGAACCGGTTTATGCGCTCTCTTTTTGGCCGGTTTCTTTGTCCTTACACTCTTTATTACGCCTCTGCTTACGCTGGTTCCCGCCTTTGCGACCGCGTGCGTGCTGATCCTTGTCGGCTACATGATGATGCAGGGAACCGTGACGAAAATTAATTTCCACGATGTTTCCACCGGAGTCCCCTGCTTCTTCACGATCTTCATGATGCCCTTTACGTTCAACATCGCCACCGGTTTGGGTTTTGGTGTTATCAGCTTTGTACTGCTCAAACTTTTATGCGGCAAAGCTAAAGAGATTTCTCTCACCATGGGGATTCTTGCGATCGTTTTCTGCGGCATTCTTGTGTCTCACTAAAATGCGCCGACTTGGATACAATTGCGCCTGTTTCGTCAGACAATAACGAAAATACGGATTTACTGAAAAGGATATTTAAAAATGTTGGAAACCGCTGAAGAACTTACTCTTGATCAATTCGGCAGCACACCGATTGAACGCGTTGAAAAAGCGCTTGCTGATCTCAGGGCCGGCAAAGGCGTATTAGTGCTGGACGATGAAAATCGTGAGAACGAGGCGGACTTAATTTACTCCGCGGACCATCTGACCGAAAAGCAGATGGCGCTTATGATTCGGGAATGTTCCGGAATCATCTGTGTCTGTCTTCATGATGAAGACTGCAAGCGGCTGGACCTGCCTCAAATGGTTCAGAGCAACAGCAATACGCAGGGAACCGCTTTTACCGTTTCTATTGAGGCAGCGCACGGCTGCACCACCGGTGTCAGCGCCAAAGACCGAGTCACGACTATTAAGGCTGCTGCGAACCCCAAAGGCAGACCAGAAGATCTGCTTCGTCCGGGCCACGTCTACCCGCTTCGCGCCCGCTCCGGCGGCGTCCTTGAAAGACGCGGCCATACAGAGTGCACGGTTGATTTGATGCGTCTTGCAGGACTCAACCCCTGCGGTGTACTCTGCGAACTCATGAATGAAGACGGAACCATGGCCCGTCTTCCCGAAACGATCGCGTTTTCCAGAAAGCACGATCTGACGGTCATTACGGTTGAAGACCTTGTGACTTATCGAGAGGCCAAGAACATTTAACCAGACAAAATTATCATGCTTAAGCCGCTCCTTTTTTTACCGGGGCGGCTTTTTAATTTGCAATCGGTTTGGGTTTAGCAGGGACGCAGGAAAGGATCACAACGTTGGCTAATACCATGATGACGCCAAGTGTTTCTAAAAGTCCTAGGTGCAGATTCATGAACATTACGCCGAAGAGAAAGGCGGAAAGCGGCTCTACACAAACGATCAGACCGACAACGACCGGAGAAAGATATTTAAGACTGTACAGATACATCCAAAACGCAGCAGCCGTTCCGAAGACCACAATAAAACCGAGCGCAAGCCAACTGTTTGGTGTCAAAGAAAGCATCGCATCAATCGGACGCAGCGCGATAAATGAAGCGATTCCGGCAACAAAGATACCCCAGCTCACCACGGGCTCTACGCCGTATTTTTCTATGAGAGGCTTAGGCTGTATGGAATAAATCACTGCAAATACCGCGGAAACGAGCCCCCAGAAAACCGTATTCCAATTAAAGTCAAAACTGGTTAGATCTCCTTTTGAGACGATAAAAACAACTCCGAGAAATGAGATGACACAGCAAAGCACTTCAATAGAAGTAAAACCTTTCTTGCCTCGAAGGTATAAATAGATTCCGGCAAGCAGCGGAACCAGTGCAAGAAAAATCGCTCCGGTACCGGCGTTGGAATAATAAATCGCAAAAAAGAACGTCAGATGCGCGAATAGAACTTCAAACCCGCTCAGCACAATACCGAGTACAGCTTTTGGAGAAGAAAATACGCCGAGCATCTTTTTTCTGACGAAAAACAGATTTAGCGCAACCAGCAGGATACCCGCAAGCAGCAGCCGCATTGAGACCAAATTTAGTGGTGTAATGTCGGATGTTTCAAAAAGGTACTGAACGCAAACGCCCATAGCGCCCCAAAAAATACTGGCGAGTATGGCTAACAAAACCGCAAAAAGCGATTTTGCTCTTTGGTCGTTATTTAATTTAACAGCTGCTGTGGTATGAGACATTTTCAACTTCACTAATTTTTTTGTAATTCTGCCTTAGTAAAGCGGCCTTAAACAAAATCGAGCATAAAAATAGCCCGACCGGCTGACTGAACCGATCGAGCCTATATTTACTTACTCGGTATTACTTCAGAAAAACTCCTGCGTAATTTCCAAGCCATCCGTCACCGAACACATTGTGCGCATAGTGACGAATTTCTTCGCCAGCCTGACGAAGTTCGAGTTCGTTTTCAAAGTTCATGTTGTCCGCGCCGAAACCAAGCATATCGGTGACAAACAAAAGCGTACGGACGGATCCGTCTTCTCTCTTAACAGGCGCCATCAGGAAGAAATCATTTGCCTGAACATTCGTGCGGTCTGCGCCGAACATCTTGAAGTAGTCATTTGCCTTCAGCATATCGCGGCAAAGGATAATCTTTGGAGACTTTTCTTCTTCAGTCTGACGGAAGAGCGCGCCTCTGGTTTCAATTAAGAAATTGATGAAATCCTTAAAGGTCGGCAGTCCTGTGTATTCAGCCATTGTGACGACGCCTTTATCCGTCTTGACGGCAGGTTTCTCGATCCAAGCCTGCGGCTCGAGCAGACCGATACAAACCGGAGAGGCAGAAAGCATCAGGACGGGCTGCTGTTTTTCTTCTCCGGCTGGACTAAATACTTTGCCTACCTGAGAAGGTTCATTGCCGACAATTGCATTCACCAAACGACCAACGGATTCTGAGAACTTACATCCGCACTGGAGGGGACGAAGCAGCTTGTTTACATCGGTTTGAGGATTAGCAAACTTGACGGTCGGGGCCATCGGAAGATCACATTTAAATGAATGGTCGCAGACGAGCCAGATCGGAGCATCAGGATTTCCGCCCATGCATCCGGCAAAAGAACTTACGAATTTGGTAAAAACTTCAGGTACTTGAACCATTTTGAACTCCTCCAACAAAATTTTCCTTCCTGAGTTTCAGCACTCAGGCCAGGATTCAATACATATTGCGGTGCTTAGGCACGTTCTTTTTATTTGCTGCAGCCGCAACCGCAGCCGCAGTCAGTCGCAGCCTCAACTTCAGCGTCCATCAGAGCTTCAGTTTCGGCCTGCTCGGCTTTTTCCTTTTCTTTCTTTTCCGTCTTTTTGCTGACAGGACCGCAGTCGGTAGCCGCTTCGATATCAGCGCCCATCAGATCAACGGTTTCCTGCTGCTGTTTTTCTTCGGCGAGTTTTTTTACTGCTTTGTTCATCTAAAACACTCCTTTTTAAAAGATGCTTAGACTTTATTCTTTTCGGTGGGTTAGTAACTTCGGACCGTGCTAAAAATGGGAACACGGCGAGAGGGACAATGAAAAGAAGCCGTTACTTCTTTTCATTTTTCTGAGCTTCGTCAGAACTAAAGTGTTCTTTGGCGTTCTGCTCCTGAATTTTTTCTATTTTCCGTTCCTCATCCGGAGAGTGTTTGATTTTATTTTGACCACTTTCTTCCTTTAGATTCTGAGCTATTGAGTGAAGCGTGTCTCCAACCTTTTGGGCTATCGATCGCTCCTCTGCAGCAGCCTGAATCGGCGCTGCGGAGAAACTGAAGAAAACAGCGGCAAGCAGTGTCAGAGATAATTTTTTGAGCATATATAAAACCTCTATGCGTTAACTCAATTATTTTTATACAGGGTTTATACTTAATAAATCTCATAGATATCCCTTTAACTTGTAAGTTATTAAGACAGCCACGCCTCTCTGAGCTCATGAATATCAATTTTTTTGTCTTAATTTCAAACAATTCTCAAAATGCTTTCTCGGCTTAATTTTTTACAACTTATTCGAGACATAATGAAAAAATAAACTCAAAACATATAGTAAGGATTAAACATGTCTACCCCTCAGCTGCAATCAGCGTTCAAGCGAAATATACTGGGCGTGATGATTGCTTACCTCGCTGCAATTGCTCTTGGCGTGATCGCAGGCGTGTGGCAGGAGCCGTATGTTATGACGGCCGCGCACTTCATTAGTACTGTTTTTATTCGGTTGTTTAAGTTCTTAAGTATTCCGATTATTTGTGTTTCCATTATTACTTCGCTTTCAACTCTTTCTCAAAATAAAGAAGGCGGAAAGATTTTTAAGCACACAATTTTTTATACACTGCTGACGACAATTCTTGCCGCGACGCTTGCAGCTGCGCTTTACATCATCATGCGTCCTGCCAATGTCTCCGTCGCCAATGTTACGAGTGAGACCGTCCACAAGATTGCGGGCGTTTCTTACCTTGATTATTTACAGAGCATTGTTCCGGACAACTTTGTCACGCCGTTCCAGACTGCTAACGTTCTCTCCGTTCTTTTAATCGCCGCCTCTGTTGGCATTGCGATTTCTAGGCTCCCGAATGGCGACAGTCAGGATTTGATGATCCGGTTCTTTTCCGCGCTGCAGAAAGTTTTATTTGAATTAGTGAACTGGCTAATTTTGGTTTTGCCGGTCGGTATTTTCGGATTTGTTGCAGTATTGGCTCAGGAAGTATCTCACGGAATGGATTTAGGCGGCCTCGGCACCTATTTTGCGATAGTGATTGCCGCCAACCTGTTGCAGATGTTCGTCATTCTTCCGGCATTTCTTCTTGTCAAGGGACTTAATCCGATCAAGGTGGCCAAAGGCATGTTCCCTGCGCTTACACTTGCGTTTTTTTCGAAGTCATCAGCCGCCACACTGCCACTCACGATTTCGAGTTCAGAAAATAATCTGCACGTCAATCCCAAAATCGCAGAATTTGTTCTGCCGATGTGCACAACGATTAACATGAACGGCTGCGCAGCTTTTATCTTCCTCACTGTTATTTATCTGATGCAGAATGCGGGCATTGCGATTACGCCGGGTGTTATTTTTGCGTGGATTTTCATTGCGACGCTTGCGGCTGTGGGCAACGCAGGTGTACCAATGGGCTGCTTCTTCTTATCAGCGAGCTTGCTTGCGAGCATGAATGTTCCGATTCTCCTCATGGGCGTCATTCTGCCCTTCTATGCGGTTGTCGATATGATCGAAACCACATTGAATGTCTGGTCGGATAGTTCAGTGGCGGTCGCAGTTAATAAGGATATGAAATTTTCTGCTCCGCACCAGATTGGAAGTGCGCCCTAAGTCTGTGAGTTGATTTTAAAGAGCACCTTAACGGGCGCTTTTTTTCCTTTATTTAAGCAGATGCACCTTAAAAGCAAAATGTCAGCCAAACACGGCTGACGGAGCGTCACCCCCAATTTAGTACACCTCGGCAGCGCAGTTCGTCTTTCGGCATCGAAAAAACAAACCTGTCAAAATACTAAAAAAAATTCACTGCTGTCCAAAATAATTTTCTCTCAAACTTTGACCTCAACATTTACAGTTGATCTAGGTCTGAGGAAGTTAAAAGTCATAAACAAGCCCCTGCTAATCAAATAAAGAAGGCTGTGCAAGCTTCGTGGGCTTCTCCCACTCCTTGATATCAGGTTGATTAAGCCAGTGGAGTAGGCATTTACAGGTCATAAGATTTAGTTTGAAGTATCTAGCCAGCCTACAATAAGTCCATTTATAAGTTGAGCGGCGGCGCATCAGCTCTAGCAACAAGATTGCTATGGCAGCTGTCCAAATCTGCGTCATGACAGCATTTTCAGTTGTTCCTACAAAGGTATCGATGACAAAATTTTGCTTGATCCGCTTAAAGAAAAGCTCTACTCTCCTTGTGGAGATCAGCCACCTCTGTGGCGCTTACTTCTTGGCTATTCGTAAGAAATTCAAATCAGCGATTTGTTTCTTTGTCCAACCATTGAACGACTCTGATGTTAGTGTCAGAGCAGTGCAGTTTGGCTTTAGCGCCCGTAAATTTCATCTCATAAAGGCCCCTGCAGCCATCGGGGTCGGTCTTGATAAGTCCTTAACGCAGCGGCTTGTCTTTTAAACGAGTAACAAACACTACTCCCTTATCCGTTAATCTTTTGAAGAGCGTGTAATCGTTATAGCCTCGATCCATAACCACAATAGAGCCGGGAGGGATGTTCTCTAATATTCCTTTGGCTCCTTTGATATCACTCGTCTTTGCCGTAGTTTCCACGATGACTTCCGGCAGTGACGTATCGTTGTTCAGAAGTGTATGAAACTTTATTCCGCCTTTACGCCTGCGATGCTGAGCCCATTCAAACAGGCGAAGACATAGGCTTATTGTCGTGGAATCCAAACTGAAGACCGGCTTGGTGAATTTGTTTCCGAGGCGTCCTTGTATCTCGTGCCGGAATTTTTCCAGAAGAACATAATAAAACTCCTTATAAAGCTTATAAGGCCGCTTACTGTTGGCGTAACTTAAGGTGGAGCGACATACCGCGGCTGCACCTATGTGACTAAGCTTGCCAAGACTTGAATAGAGACCGTAGGAAATCTCTCGCAATGAGCCTGCGCCTGTGAGCTGACAAAAGAGCATGGCAATAAATTGGCCCCACGTTGTAAGGCCCTTAGTCCCCTTGTCAGATTGGTACTTGTTGACCAAGTTTTGAAACTCAATTTTCCCGCCCATGAGCTGGACTAGTTGAGCAAATATAGATTTCGTTGATCTTTGCAAGCTAGTGCTCCGTTTGTCAAACGACAAGTTTAAGTACCCCACAAATGAACTAACCCCATAGACTGCGACAGTTAGCTCGTAAAAGTAGTAGAACAAATAGGATTCCTTTAGATTCTACCTTACATGCAACAAACTCAGCTATTTCCTATTGTATTTTCCTATGCGTTAGGGGAGATTTTGTCTGAAAGCGTAGCTGAAAGACAAAATCTCCCCTAACGCAGCGGTTTTTGCGCTCACTTTTATTATCTAACTAGCCGGCTATCAATCGGTATCCGGAATCACATGCTGCCTTTGAACTCCTCCGGCGATACATACCCTAAAGAGCGTTGAATGCGCTCTGTGTTGTACCACGTGATGTAGTCATCGATGATTTCCTGAGCCTTTGCTCTCGTCAGCTCTATTCTTTCCTGCGAGTCATTCTGCGGAACGTTTCACTCTTCATATGCCCGTAAAACGTTTCCATGCTTGCGTTGTCAAGGCAATTTCCTCTTCTGGAGTAGCTCGGACGAGCTCCGAGTTTTCTCACCGCTTTCACGTAAGACATACTTGTGTAGGTTCCACCTCTATCGCTGTGGATGACACAATCTGATGGCAGCAGTCCTTCCTTCGTCGGAAGCTTATTTAACGTAGCTAACGCTAATTGCAGCGTTGCACTCGAACCGGTTTCCCAAGCAACTATCTTATGGTTAAATAAATCTTTGATCGTGCTCAGTACAACCCAGCCCTCTCTTACCGGGACAAAAGTCATGTCCGTGACAAGTTTTGTCATCGGGCCGGATGAAGAGAAATCCCGTTTCAGCACGTTGTACAAAGGTTCCTGAACAGGCTCAAGCATTTCGGTCTTGTAATGGATTCTGCGCTTTGGGCGGACTCTTGAATTTAAGCCATGCAGCCTCATGAGTCTGGCGACGCGTTTATGGTTAATGGCAAAGCCGTTTAGTTTGCTCAAATACACCGCCATTCGCTTTGCTCCGTAAGCAAAATTACGGCGCTTTTGGAGTTCTGAAATCTGAGTGACTAAAGGATCACCTTCTTCAGCTCTTAATTGTTTTTGCCGTTTCCTGTAAAACGTGCTCCGATGGATTCCTAGCCAGGAGCAGGCCTCCTTTATTGGCACTCCTTTGTCTTTTAAAGACTCAACGATTGAGACAATATTTGATTCAGAGTGGTCCTTTAAATTAAAGTTTTTGGTAATCCACTCTTTGATTGCAAATGTATAGGCTAAGACAGACGTAATTGAGTAGCTGCTACCTCCAACTATTGCACGTCCTTTGCGATTTTTTAATTCGGATTTAACCCACCGTTGAACCGAACGTGGTTCCAGACCATAGAACTCGGCTGTCTTTAGTGAGGAACGAAACTTCCCTTCAATAACTTGTGTCGCAATAGAACTTGCGAAAGCCCGAGATATGGCCCTTTTGGATATCTCGTTCTTTCGGGACTGGGTTATGACGGACTTTATAGTACCTCTATAAACGCCAAATTGAATTGCAAGCTTAGTACAGGACAGGCCTTGACCATGCAGCTTAACTATTTCTTCTCTTTCAATAGCGGAAAGCGGGGATTGTCGCTCTTCAGAGGCAATCCAATCACTGCTCAAGAGGGATTTAGCCTTCCATAAACGCAAAATATCTTGCGGAACGCCCGATAGTTGTTCAATCTCTCGATACTTCTTCATTTCATCGAATAAGGATTGAACCAACCTTTTGGTCTCAAGAGAAAATATCTTCCTCGCCAAGGTGCCTCCTTGCCAAGTGTCGCATTTTCAGGGGGCAGTTCACATTAGGCGGCTATTCTATGCTGTCGCGTAACAGCTCCGTTTGTTTATTTCGCAAAAATCAACTTTATCGGATCGCCAGCATGTTTGCATTTGGGCTATGTCAATCGTTCAAATTTGTTTTGGACAGTAGTGGATAGACAAGAAACTGTCGGCGGGCGTGCCATGTTCAAAATTGAGTATCGCATTAGCCGCTAAATTTTGTTGAGAATAGCGTTTGCGGTGTTGAAATATAAAAAGAAATTCGATATTAAGAAAGCCTGTGTGGCAAGGTGCAGTTTGTAAGCCAAAAGTGAATCTGACAAGGTTAAAGGGCAATCTAGACCAATATGTTATGAGAAAGCTAAAGGCGCTTCCAGACAGCCTGAAGGGCCAACTTGTTAAAGTTATAAGGATGGTGCGTTATTAGGCATTGGAAGTACTTTCTTGAAGTTCATAATAGGCAGAATGTCATTGTTCGGCATACAACAGCCTGAAGAGATTTCTAGAGAAGCCTCTTCCAAAACATGTAGTGCTGCCTTTTTACAACTAACCTCAACAATGCAATGAAGTTTGATTAAAAAGCCTGAAATAAGGGCGTTAGGGGAGAATTTTGCCAAAATCAACTTGATTTCCAGGCGGGTTCCAGAGATTGGTCCTGCTCACCATGAAGAATTTCAACATTTATCAATCCGCGAATTGAGAAAATCTGGATGCTGTGTCGATCAATTTAGTATGCATTATTAGCGTAGTTCTTTTAAGGAACTAAGAAGATTGGATCACTTGCTCTCACTAAATTTAAAGATAACGACAATCCCTATGCGAAATAATTAAGAGCGCAAAAGTTAAAGCTACTCCAAATCACCTAGGTCTTCATAATTACTGGTTGAGTCGCGAAGGAAGTTCCTTCAATTGAGTTTGTTCCGAAGTCTTCGTTTTGATTCCGAGCTTTCCATAAGCGTGAAAACGGTGGCTCTCAACCGTGCGTTCACTTAATCCAAATTTAAAAATTTGTCAATCTTCTTTTACCAGAGACAAAACTTGCCTCTCTCTTATTGATAAAGATTGATAACGCCTATTCAGGTCTTCTATGTTCCCCTGACTTTGACCTACAGAATCTTTCCCTATGGCTTCGGATATGTACGATTTCGTTTCTCTACAAGAAAATAAGGATTAAAAATTAGACAATATATTTCCATCACAACCCCTCCCTGAACAAATAAAAAGGTCAAAAACCAAGCAATTTAGCTGGTATTCGACCAGTATAAATACAATCCGGTATTTAGAAAAAATAGGAATTAATTATCTTTGGGAGGCAAAGTATTTTTTGATCTCAAACAATACTTGGTTTTTAACTTATTGAATCTATTAAAAGGAATAATGCCTTCTTTTTGCATGCGACCAACAACGATTCCACAAAGGACCTCATTTTCTTTTGCAAATGTTCGGATAGAATCTTCCGAAAAACATTTTGTTTCGATAAAGGCTGTAAATATCGGAGTGGGTATGAGAATTTCCTTAGCAAAAGAATCAGCCTCATTCTCTTCTTCTTCCGTTACCCCATCAGCTTGAGCTACGTGTCCAAGAAGAACGTGACCAAGTTCATGGAACAAGCTAAACCAGAATTTGTCCGAATCTTTACCTCGCACCGTTAATCCTATAACTATTTTTTTCCCGTCACGAAAGGTTGCTCCATGAAGAAAAGATCCTGAAATATGGGGAAGAAACACAAGCGCAATTCCACACTCAGAAAGGAGCTCCTTCAGTTCTGGACAAAAAAGTTCAGGATCTAAAGTTGTTAAACGTCTAAGTTTCGGAAGTTTATCTCTTAGTTCATCTAAATTAATTGTTTTAACCGGTATTGACCTAGCTTCGATCTTTGCCCTCTGAGCCCAAGCAAGCAGAGCAAAATTTCCTTTTTCGGTAAGAGCTTGTCTCCGACAAGCTATTCGAGATAAACAAGTATTCCCAAGAAGAATACCTAAGTTTGCAACTTCAAAGAACTTTCGCAGTTCAATGACTCTCTCTATCGATGAAGAAACTTCAGAAAGCCAACCTTTGCGTACCATTTCAACAAAAGGAAACTGATTTGCGATATCTAAATCCTGAGAGATTTCGTTTTGAAGTCTAACCTTTGCAAGTTTCTCGCGAAAAATGGCTTCCAATTTATTCCAAAATCTAGAAGGGATACCCAAAACCATTTCCAACCGTTCCGCAACTTCTGGAGTAAGTTGAACTTCTCCATTTATCAACTTACTTATGTGCTTTTCGCTCATTCCCATGCGAACGGCAAATTCTTTTTGACTGATACCCCGGTCCTTCAATTGTTCTTTAACAGTTGCCCCAGGCGGTGTCGCTATAAAACTTTCACTTGTAAACATTGCGCCTTCTCCAGAACAAAATGAACGATTAATGATAATCAACTACTTCTAAGATGCACACCACATTGATTTTGTTTTTGACCATTGTCGTTTCCTGAAATCGGTTGACTACTTGATGATATTAAACCTAGTTAAAGTTTACTGTTTAAAGAGTAATCCCTGAAATTGGTTTACCCCTTGTTGATCTTATTCCTGCTTTTGGTTGCCAGGAGGTGTTGCCTACTGGCAACCAAAAGCAGGAATAAACAAATTTTACTTCACTATCTAGCTCTTAGATACTCCTCCCTACGTGATCTCCAATGCTTCTTTAACTCCCCTCTTAAAGCTGCTGCCTTTGCCGGAGTTAGTAAGTTATTGCTTAAATGCGGTCGGCACTCGTTGTAGAAAGAGACCACTTCAAACAATGCTTGCTCTAATTGCTCGTGGGTTTCAAACATACGACTCCCCAACATTTAATCTTTGATTGTCGAATTGATCCGCTCAGCTATTGAGTTTTCTTTTGGATCTCCGTTTTCAGTCATGCTTATACATATGCCTGATGCTCGAAGTAATTCAACATATCCTTTGCTTACACCCCCCCCGATCTGAGTGATGAATCAAGCTTTCTTTTTTAACTTCTATCCCTCTGGCTTGGCATAGAATAGATTGAGTGCCATTTTTAGTGCGCTGATTGCGGTTCTATTGCTCAGCTCAGAGCCTTGTTTCCTGCCTTGAACTACCCCCATAGACTGCGACAGTTAGCTCGTAACAGTAGTAAAACAAACAGGATTTCTTTAGATCTTACCTTACCTGTAACAAGCTTTGCTATTTTCTATTGTATTTTCCTATGCGTTAGGGGAGATTTTGTCTGAAAACGTAGTTGAAAGCACTGCTGTCCAAAATAATTTGATTTTAAAACTTGCCATCTGAATTTATCGGGGTTTACCGTCGCCGGAGTCTAAATGGTGAAATCAACCCCCTCTCCAAGAAAATAGAGACAGCCCCGTGACGATTCCGGAGGACTCTCCCATTCCTTTATATCCGGCTTGTTAAGCCAATGTTCTAGCGATTTACAGGTCATAAGGTTTAACTTGAAGTATCTGGCTAATCTGCAAAACGTCCAGTTATACTTGGAACGGCGCCTCAATAGCTCCAGCAGAAGTATGGCTATGGCAGCTGTCCAAATCTGTGTCATAACTGCGTTCTCTGTTGTCCCTACGAACGATTTAATGACCAGATTCTGTTTTATGCGTTTAAAGAACAACTCAATTTGCCAACGGTCCTTATACAAGTCGGCAACTTCGGGAGCAGTTAACTCCTTGCTGTTGGTGAGGAACTCAAACCAACGATCGGTTTTTTCGTCATACCATTGGACCACTCTGAATCGCATATCTTCGCAATGCTTTCGTGCTTGAGTACCGGTAAAGCTCATCTCGTAG
>NZ_CALPCV010000026.1:0-35715 GCF_943193095.1 Parasutterella muris
AAGAGAATCAAGCGCGGCCTCTATCGATCGTCAGACGGACATTTGATCAATGCCGATATCAATGGCGCAGCCAATATCGGCCGAAAAGAACTCGGGGATGAGTGGCTCAAAAAGCAGCTCGAACTCGATGGGGGCGTCTTTGTGGACACGCCCGCAATTGTACGAAACCTGCATGCATGTATGGGTGTTCGCCAATTGCTAGAAATGGGAGCACGCTCCCATGAAACCTCGCACGTGAGTGCGAGGTAGTTCATTAAGCGAAGCAAAGATATTCTGCTGAAAGTCAATGTCGTTAAATCAACCGCCTCTCAGCAGGAAAAAGAAGAAGCAAAGAAAGTCTTTACCGACTCTGTGATGGTCGCCTGGGCGGTGGGTATCTTCAAGCAAAGTTTCTGTACCGTCGATGATCCGCTTGCTTCTTCTTGGCGCGGACTGGTGGATTCAGGTGTGACCGTTCGCTACCACCTTTACGCTGACGGCAATTACCTGATCGACGGAGACATCTCCAAAGGTATGACCTGCTACACGAAATAGCGGCGCGCAGTGTTTTAGGCACAAAAAGAGGCCGAAACAAGTCCGGCCCAAAGGAGAAGAGATCAATTAATCTCTGAACGAATCGTCTTTACTTAGTGACCTTGATCGTGTCGAAGCCGGCAATCTTCTTGCCGTTGGCCTTGGCGTAAACATAGACGTCCTGGGTCACTTCGGGAACACAGTACTTAGCGGCCTGTTTTCCTGAGAATGTAATGACAGCGTCGGGGATACCGTCTCCGTTGACATCCTTCATCGCCACGGACTGGGCGGTTGCGGGATCAGGAATGATCTCGACATCTTCTGTCGGATGAGCCGGCTGAATTCTCACGCTCTTTGCATCGATCTTTGAAGCGTCAAATGTCTTGCTTCCGAGAATTGCGACTTTCGCGGCTTTGTCATTGCCCTGACTGATGGATTCTTCCAGGAACAGAACATTGGTCTTCGGAAGTGCGTCCTTCGCTTTTGCGACAAGGTTTGCACCTTGTTGGTACGCGTTAACGTTAAACGCATGCAGCACATTAAGCGCTTTTTCTGTTCCGCCGACTTTTTCTGCCAGTGCGGCTTGCTGTTCCACAGACTTGCGGCCTTTATCCCAGTCCTTTTCCTGCGCGCTGATCATTTTTGCGAGCTTCTTGTGACCGTCCAGATAGTCCGACAGAGCTTGGTTGGTCAGGAAGGTGTAAAGCGGCAGTTCCGGTTTGTAGTCAAAGCTGGAAGCTTTGGCGTGGAACTGCTGTCTTGTCGCTTCATCAGGCGTCATGAATGACTGCGCGGCAGAGGGTTTGGCAAGCGGATAGAACGGAATATAAGGATTTTCGCTCGGCATGCCGGATGTTCTCCAGCCGATCGTATAGTTCTTGTTAGGAACCATTTCGTAGACGACGGATTCAAAGGTTCCGGGATTGCAGATGTCGTTAATGCTCTGATGGAAGAATCCGTTATCGCGTTTTTCGTGAGCATAATGACTGCGAAGGATGTTCTTGACGTCTTCAACCGTAAGCTTCTTGGAAGGCGTGATGGAGTACGGGAAGTCGTTCGGATTTTGGATTTCTTTGCCGGTGAGATATTTCCATCCGGTCTGAGAGCGGTCTTTGATCCAGTCTGCATCTCTTCTTGCGTCTGTCTGATAGGCTTCGCGGAAGTTGAAGTCGCTGTAGTCGCCTTCTTTTTTCGGTTTGTAGGTGCCCATCTTGATTGCGTGTTCGATAAGGTCGGGAGAGGCGATGACGTCAGGAGCGTTTACGTCAACCGGACCGAGGGTGTAGGCGTTGGCGATATACAGCACTTCGTTGTCGCCGATCTTCTTGGCAAGATATCTGCCTCCGCGGATAAGATTTAACTGCCATGCTTCATCTTTATCGGCGATTGTGTACACACGGCCGGCAGCGCGATAGCCGTATTTTTTGACTAAGTCAATGGCGATGTTGACGCCGTCGCGAGCATTCTTTGCTCTCTCGGCAACGATTCTTCTAATGGCGTATCCGACGCCGCCGTCCTTGACAGCTTCGTCTTTGTCGTAGGTGTCATAGCTCTGGTTTGAAGCAAGCGAGACACCGTTTTCATTGACAAAGCCGTCAGAATACGAGTAACCAGCAGGATGAAGCGTCTGACTCCAGTAGTATCCGTAGGTGTGCGGAACCTGCGGAATCTTAGCGGCGTCCGGTTCGTATTCGATGACCTCTCCGGCAGGATGGTCGGCTGCAGGAACCCAGTACTGGGATGTGATGATGCGGCTGTCATTGTCTTCGTTATGGCCGACAAGAATGTTTCCGGTGGCCGAAGCGTTTTTGCCGACAACGACGGTTGAACATGCAATAGCGTTGGTTCCTAGAATTAATCCTGCTGCCAGTGCGGCGGCGGTAAGTGCAAACTTGGTCATAGCTGCTCCTTAAAGTTTTGGAAGAGGTCTGAGTGCGTAAAAAGGACGTTTAATCAGCCTTTAGGCTTTGGTTCAGACGGACAGGATTTACTTTATTATGTGAGGAAAAATCGACCAATTGCTCAGGAAAACCCTGGGTTTACCACTATATCGCGAGAAAAAAGGAAATGGCCTCAAATTTTGATTTGGAGAACTTAAAGGACTGGGAGCTCTTAATGCGGGTTGCTTCCAATGGCTCTATGAATCAAACTGCCGCAGAGCTTGATTTAAGCATCGCGACCGTGAGTCAGAAAATCAAAGATATTGAGGCGGTTCTCGGGTATCCGATTTTCGAACGCACTACAAAGAAAACTCGTTTGACACCGGAAGGCGTACAGCTTTTGGCGGCTGCAAAAAATCCTTTGGATTCTTTCAAATCTTTCGTTTCGGATATTCACAGCGCAGACAGAATGAAAAAAATCCACATCACCTGCTCAATATCCAATTCGATTTCGAGATTCTTTTTTCGTCTGTGCGCAGAATTTAAAAAGGCGCATCCGGAAGTGGAGTTTGAGCTGATTGACAACCAATATTCTTTGAGAGACAGGCTTAAACCCGCGGATGTGTCGATCTTTGCGAACCTTTCGCAAAACGAAAGATCCAATACCGTATTGCTCGGAAAAGAACCTACGATAATTTGCGCTCCTGCATCAATCGCCGATAAATATAGCGGCGGCCTGACTCTTCAGGATCTTTCCAAAGAAATGGTTTTGCTTTGTTCTAACTGGACTTGTCCGTCTCCGTTTCTTTTTGACAGCAGAAGCGGCAAAACCTATCCGCTGCCGGAGTCAGACCGAATGTATTTCATCAGTTCTGAGACAGTGTTGGAGGCGGTTACAGAAAAGCTTGGCGTCGCATGGGCTCTCCCTTACATGATGACGGAAATGTATTTGGCCGAAGGTGAAATTGTCAGAGTTCTTCCCGACTTAGAAGGTCCTTCCGTTAATTACTTCATGGGTGTTGAGGCAATGATTACGGAGCCGATTGTTTCCTGTTTCATTGAATATGCAGCCTCCGAGCTGAGGAAGCGATTGGCGGTATTCCAAACATCTTCTCCTTCCTACGCGCTCTACTAAGAGTCCGCAAGTGATCCTGTCTGCATGGCTTCGGCACAGACAGGGTGTGTATAACATGAATTGATTGCGGCAGCTTCTATCAGATCGAAGAGTTCTCCTCTTTTGGATTGGCGGCTAGAACTTCCTTCAAATATCGTCCCGTCAGACTCTTCGGATTATTCGCGATACATTCCGGCGTGCCTTCAGCGACAATCTCTCCGCCTTCACTGCCGCCGCCCGGCCCCATGTCTATGACATAGTCGGCGTTCGCGATTAAATCTAAATCGTGCTCAATGACAATAATCGTGGCGCCGTGTGCTATGAGCTGATCAAAGACTTGAATCAGCTTGCGCACGTCAAGCGGATGCAGCCCGATGGTCGGTTCGTCAAACACAAAAACACTGCCGGACTGAGGAGTGTTCATTTCCGACGAAAGCTTCAGCCGCTGTGCTTCCCCGCCCGAAAGCGCCGGAGTCGCCTCACCCAGCGTCAGATAGCCGATGCCGAGCGTGTTGAGAATATCCAGCTGCTGCTCAATCTTCTTCTCTCCTTTGAGTACCGTTGAGGCATCCTCCGCGGTGAGTGACAGAATGTCCGGAAGAGAAATGCCGTCGCCCTTGCTGTCTTTGCCCTTCCACTTAATGTCATAGGCGTGTTTGGCGTAGCGTGATCCGCCGCATGTCGGGCATGTGATGCTGATGTCCGGCAGAAATTGCACGTCTAATGAAATTGAGCCGGTGCCGTCACACGTGGGACAGCGAAGACTGCCGGTGTTGTACGAGAAATCGCTTGCGGAGAGTTTCTCCTTTTTAGCGTCCTCCGTCTTCGCAAAAAGTTTGCGCAGGTCGTCAAAGACGCCGTCATAAGTTGCAACCGTAGACCGCACATTGGCGCCGATCGGCTTTGAGTCAATGATGTCAGCGGAAGTTACGCCTTCTGCGTCCGCACTGACGACATGTTCCGGAAGCTGCTCTTTATGGATGCCGGCCCGCAGAGCAGGAACCAAGCACTCCAGCACAAGAGAGGTTTTGCCTGCGCCCGAGACTCCGGTCACGACGGTGAGCCGCCCCTTGGGGAAAGAGGCGTCCAGGGCGTGCATCGTATAAAAGGGCTTGGTCTTGATGCGGATCCTGCCAAGATCAAACATATGCTTTTCATCAGCGCGCTTACGCACAATGATCTGAGCTTTATCGGCAAGGAACGGCCCGATCAGAGAGGCGGGATTGCTTTCTGCCTGAAGAGGCGTTCCCTGCGTGATAATTCGGCCGCCTTTTTCGCCTGCGCCGGGGCCGATCTCAATCAGCTGATCCGCAAGCCTCAGAATGCGTGTGTCATGGTCGACCATGACGACGGAATTTTTTCGTTCGACGAGCTCACGAATAATATGCATCAGACCGTCTACATTGTACGGATGCAAACCAATTGAAGGCTCGTCCAGAACGTAAAGCACGCCCGTGGTTTCGCTCCTGACTGCTCTGGCGATCTGAACGCGCTGCAGCTCTCCGTTGGAGAGCGTGGCGCCGGCTCGATCGAGCGTCAGATAAGAAAGTCCGAGGTCGACGAGACGCTGGCCTGTCCTTTGAAATTCTTTGACAATGCTCTCGGCCATATCGGTCATTTCCTCCGGCAACGCTGTCGGAATCTCAAGCGTAAGCTTCATGAGTTCTCCGAGCGTGTGCTCACTCATCTCGGCAATGTTCTGTCCCATCAGCTTGGAGGAAAGCGCTTTCTCGTTTAATCGAGTCCCGTGGCAGCATGGGCAGGGTCCTCTCGTCAGAAAGCGTTCAACCCGCTTCATGCCTTTTTCATCCTTTACCTTGGACAGCGCGTTTTCGACCGAATTAACAGCGCTGAAGTAGGTGAAGTCAAGCGGTATGACTTGACCGTTTTTATCCTTGTAGAGAATGTGTTTTTTAACGGCAGGGCCGTCGTAAACAATCTGTTTTTCTTTCTCTGTCAGATCCTTAAACGGAATATCGGTGCGCACGCCCATTTCTCTGCAGACGTTCGTCATCAGAGACCACATGAGTGTTCCCCAAGGTTTAACCGCCCCCTGATCAATGGAGAGCGATTCGTCCGGCACGAGACTTGCCCGGTTAACCGTCAGAGCAATACCGGTTCCGCCGCACCTCTGGCACGCGCCGCTGCTGTTGAAAGAAAAGTCTTCAGCGCTCGGGCCGTAAAACTCTTCGCCGCAGACCGGACATTTCAGCTTGCGGCCGAATGCTACGTTCATACTCGGCGGTACATAGTGCCCGTTAGGGCAGCGGTGCGATCCGAGACGGGAATACATCAGACGAATACTGTTAAGCAGTTCTGTGAGCGTGCCGAACGTGCTTCGAATGTCCGGTGTCGTCGGTCTCTGATGCAGCGCCAGCGCGGCCGGGATGTTCTGCACGGAGTCCGCTTTGGCTTCCTGAGCCTGCGTTAGTCTGCGCCGCGTATAAGCGGAAAGCGCTTCAAGGTAGCGCCGCGAGCCTTCTGCGTAAAGCACACCGAGCGCTAGCGAGGATTTGCCCGAGCCGGAAAGGCCCGAGATCGCCACGAGCTGATTGAGCGGAATATCCGCGTCCAAATTTTTTAAATTGTGAACATGAGCCCCGCGCACAAGAATGCTGTCCTTCATTTTTCTATTCCGGAGGTAATTCGTTATTTGTGCAAAGATAAACTCATCAGGACCGGAAAATAAGATCAGTGCTTAAAAAGAGAAAGATGAAGGTGCTCGGAGTTTTAATTGTCTTTGCAGGTTTTTCTCCCTCATCAGAATATCTTGAAGCAATTCCTGACGATCCTTAACTTTATAATCAGGAATCAGTTTTTTTCGATCGGACCGCCGGATGACTCAGCAAGCAGAAAACAACACAACATATTTATGGTTTGACTACGAAACATTCGGGGCAAACGCTATCAAGGACCGACCGGCTCAGTTCGGCGCTGTTCGCACGGATGCTTCGTTCAATGTGCTCGGACGACCGATCATTCTCTATTCCCAGCTTGCGGACGATTACCTTCCGTCAGCCGGCGCTTCTCTGATTACCGGGATCACGCCGATGACGCTGCTCGAAGAAGAAAACGTCATGACGGAGTCTGATTTCGCGGAATCCATCTATCAGCAGATGATAAAACCGGGCACGATTTCGATCGGTTTTAATTCCATCAGCTTTGATGACACCGTCACGCGCTTTCTCTTTTGGCGCAACCTGATTCCGCCTTATACCCGGGAAAAAGGAGAGGGCAGAGGAAGGTTCGATCTGTTTCCTTTTATCAAGGCGCTCTACGCCTTTTACCCGGACACGCTCAATTGGCCTAAGAGAGAAGACGGTTTTGTCAGTATGAAACTCGAAAACCTTTCGAAGGCAAACGGACTCTCGCACGAACACGCGCACGACGCTTCGTCTGACGCCTATGCGACGATGCTGCTCGCAAAACTGATTTGTCAGAAAAAGCCCAAGATTTGGGAATACGCGCTCACGATTAGCCGCGCTGAGAATTTGGTCAAGCTGATGAGCGAGCAGGCTCCGCTTCTCTATGTTGATCCTTTCAGGACTCATGAACGCAGCCGCGGCCTTCGTCCGGTCTTCCCGCTGATGGAGAGCCCGAGCATCAAAGGAACTTGGGTATGCTGGGACTTAAACGCCGATCCTAGTGCGATGATGACCATCAGCGCCGAAGATATGAAAACGCGCCTCTTCGTTAAAGCCGAAGATCGGGAAAAAGGCGTTGAGCCGCTTCCCTTTGTCATGATCAATCTAAAAAAACAGCCCTTCCTCGTCAGAGGTATCGGCTGGGTGGATAAAAACGGTAAAGGACTTTTCGAACACGATGCTGCTTATTTCCTCGCCAATGCGCAGAAGATTCGGGAGATGAAGGATCGGATTCCGGCGCTCAACAGCCTTTTTGCGGAACTCGCGGAAAAGGATAGTCAGCGCTTCGATAATCAGGCTGTGATCCCCGAAGAGCATCTCTACTTTAATAATTTCCCCTTCAGCGACCGCGATAAAATGACCAATTTCCGCAAGCTGAGCCCGATGGAAATGGCGGAGCGGCTTCCCACGATCGGCTATACCAAGGACGAACTTACACGTCTCACGCTTTATTTCATGGCAAGAAACTGGCCTGAGGAAACGCTGGAGCCCGACACAGAGGCGCAGTGGAGAAAATATAAGATGCAGAAGCTTGTCAACGGTTACGGCGGCTCTCGCACCTTTGAAGAGTTTTTCAGCGAAATCGACGAACTTGAGAAACAGTACGCGGATGATGAAGCTAAGCTTCAGATTCTCGAAGAAGTCCGCGAATATGGTGAAAATCTTTTAGCCGATTATCAAGGTTAATTCGTTATGCTCATTCATCCGGAGTTTGACCCGATCGCCGTCCGCATGGGACCGGTGGCAATTCATTGGTACGGCCTGATGTATCTCATCGGCTTCGGCCTTTTCTATCTGTTGGGGATGTTCCGATGCAGACAGGACTGGCGCGGGATCAGCCGCACCAATCTCGACGATCTGCTGTTCTACGGAATGATCGGCGTGATTCTCGGCGGGCGCCTGGGCTTTGTCTGCTTCTATCAGCCGGAATATTACTTCTCGCATCCGCTTGCGATCTTTGAAGTATGGAACGGGGGTATGAGCGCGCACGGCGGATTTATCGGCGTGATCCTGGCGCTTTTATATTTTGCCTGGAGAAACCATAAGTCTGTTCTGACAGTCGGTGATTTTGTCGCGCCGCTGGTTCCGCTCGGATTTTTCTTCGGCCGTCTGGGCAACTTTATTAATGGTGAGCTCTGGGGAAGAGCGGCGTCAGCGGATTTGCCCTGGACAATGATTTTTCCGCAGGCCAGAGACGGTATCGCGCGCCATCCTTCTCAGCTCTATGAAGCGACGCTTGAAGGCTTGGTGCTGTTTTTAGTCGTTTGGATTTACTCGGTTAAGCCGAGACCGGCAGGCGCGGTCTCGGGACTTTTCCTCATGGGTTACGGGCTGGCGCGATTTATCGTTGAGTTCTTCCGGGAGCCGGACAGCTACCTCGGCCTTCGGCTCTTTGACTTATCGCGCGGACAGTGGCTTTCCATCCCGATGATTCTCTTCGGCTTGGGCCTCTATATCTGGGCCCAAAGAAGAAATTAATCGCCGAAGCTGTCGCAGAAGACGTGATCGTCCTTTAAGCCGCAGCGGACGGTCAGATAGTCAAACGCGGAGCGGATGAACCTGCCGTTGCCGCACATATAAACATCCACTTCGGACATGTCGCCGTGATCAATCGCGGCCTGTGTCTGAACGTGTCCTGTTACGCCTTTCCAGCTTTCCTCTCTGGAGACGATCGGCGTGTAATGGATTTCCGGGTAGTGCGCTGCCCAGTCCTTAAAGAGCTCATCAACAAAAAGATCGTCTGAAGTGCGGACACCCCAGTAGATATGGAGACTGCGGTCTTTCAGATCGTCCTTTTCAATCAGCGTCTGAATCATGCTCTTGATCGGAGCGATACCGGTCCCGGTGGCAAGGAAAATCGCCTTTCTGCCTTTGGGTGTATTAAAGACGGCTTCTCCGTCCGGTCCTTTGAGTTTCATCTGATCTCCGACACGGAATCCGTCAGAGAACAAAAGACTCGTAAAGACGCCGTTTGTGACGCGGCGGATTAAGAATTCGATGGTTTCTTTCTGCAGTTCGGAACTCGCGACGGAGTAGCTGCGGGAAAGTCCGCCCGGAAGTTCAACCGCATAGGATTGTCCGGCCTTAAAGTCAAAGAGGCCGCCGTCAGTACGCTTGAGAACAAGACGAAGGATGGAGTCGCGCAGGAGCGTTTTCTCAACAGCCTCGACCTGAATGAATGCGGGCTTGGCCGTCTCCAGCACTTTGACGCTTCTGACCTTGATTTCTAAATCCGAACGCGCTTTTGCCGTGCACATCAGCGCCAGACCGGATTTAATATCCGCTTCCGTCAGTGCAAAAGGCTGATATTTGCCCAGATCAACGTCGCCCGAAATAATCTGAGCTTTGCAGGCGCCGCAGGCGCCGGAGCGGCAGGCACAGGGAAGCGCGTAGCCGTTTCGTTCGGCTGCTTCGAAAATGTTCTCATCGGGGTCGGCCGAAAATTCGTACGGCGTTCCGGATAATTTAATACGGAAAGGCATTTCGTTAAATAATTTATTGATTTGAAGAAAAAAAATTCTATACCAAAATTGAAGGCGCTTTCCGATGTCGAAAAGCGCCTTCAAAATCCCCCGCCTGAACCGTACGGCCTGAGTCCTGAACCGGAAGTTCAGGGTGGAGGCCTCTGCTACTTGAAAGGAGCAGCATCGCGTGCCGCTCAACTTTAAAGAAATAGCAAGTCAGCCTCCTTGCTTGTAGCATTGGTTCAAAGAACAACTGACCGATGCTCGAATTCCGCAGGGGACGTACTTAATTCTAGTCATTTGCGCTGAGGAAAGAAAGTGGTAAAGGCGCCTATTGCGCAAGATGAGTATTACGGGTATGAAGCCGCTTTCTAAGGGGCTCGGCCGAGTCCTTGGTCGCAAAGTTCGATCAGATGACGTACTTTTTGTAGCGTTTCGTCATCATTGGATACTTCTTTGTCGAGGACCTGTTCCCTTAATTGCTTTTTGATATCGGGATCGATCAGAAAAGAAAAGAGCGAAAGGATCAAAAGCTTCGTGTTCGGATCAGACGTTAATTCCGCCGGTTTGCCGTTGTTATAGGACACGAGGTACTCGTTAAACATGTGGATCAGCTTATCCACTTCGCCGAGGTTCGTCTCTTCCGGCAGACGCACGAGGAGCTTTAAATTCTGAACGTGAATACGATAGGGGATTTTATTAGCCACGATGCTTTACTCTTGAGACTTCTGAAGATCGTCGCGGAAGATTTTGATTCGTTTGAGCTGCGTGTCGAGCTCCTCAGTCGCGATTTTGATTTGATTGCGCAGTGCGTCAAGACTTTTGTCTTTGTCATCAATCTGTCTGCGCAGGACATGGTTCTCGTGCTCAAGATTCTTAAGACGCGAAGTTAACTCAAGAATCCTGAGCTCGAGCTGTTTGAATGCCTCTTGAGCGGCGCTGTTCATTATTTAAGACCAAGGACGTCATCCATGGAATACAGTCCCGGTTTCTGATTGACAACGTACTGAGCGGCCTTGACGGAGCCTTCGGCGTATCCGGCGCGCGAGCTCGAAAGGTGCGAAATGACAATGCGTTCTCCCGGACCCGCAAAAATCACCTGATGGTCGCCGACCACGTCCCCGCCGCGAAGCGCGGCAAAGCCGATGCTGCTCGGAACTCTCGGTCCGGTATGACCCTGACGAGCCCAAACGGCGACGTCTTCAAAGTTCTGACCTCTGGCCTCAGCGATGACTTTGCCCATGGCGATCGCGGTTCCGCTCGGCGCGTCCACTTTGCGGCTGTGATGCATTTCGACGATTTCGCAGTCGTAGTCTTTGAGAAGCTTCGCAGCCTGCGCAAGAAGCTTATTCGTGACGTTGACGCCTGTGCTCATGTTCGGAGCAAAGACAATCGGAATCACTTTGGAGGCTTCTTCGAGTTTCTGCTTCTGTTTCGCATTCAGACCGGTTGTGCCGATGACCATGGCGATTCCCGCGTCCTTGCAGATATCAAGGAAAGCCATCGTGCCTTCGGGGCGGGTGAAATCGATAAGTACCTGAGCGCCGCTCGTGCGGAGCGTTTCATTGTCGCAGCTGATCTTAACGCCGCTGTTAAAGCCGAGGGAGGCGCCGGCGTCTTCATTGGCTTCGACGTGATCCGTTTCTTTGTGCGCGAGCGCGCAAGCCAGTTCGGCGCCTTCCGTGTTCCACACGGCGTCAATAATCATTTTGCCCATGTGGCCTTTAGCGCCGGCAACTGCGATTTTAACCATGACAAGTCTCCAATACTTTGATTATTCCGTCTTAGCGGCTTCTTCAGCGCCCTGAGTTTCAGAGGCAGCTCCTTCAGCTTCCAAGCTCTTCTTCTCGGCAACGAAGTCACTGTGACGCTTGAGCGTCTCTTCTCTGGCGCGTTCGCCGAGAATGGCTAAGTCAGCGTCGGTTTCATCCGGCATCGGATCGGACTTGAAGCTCTCGACTCGATTGTCGTCGTTGAAGACGATGGTCAGCTTGCGGACCGTCGGCTGACCGCCGCGCGGATTCAGATAGTAGACGTAACTCCATTCGTTCTTGTGGAAGATACTCTGCAGTGTTGCTGTACCGAGCAGGAAGATGACCTGATTTTTAGTCATTCCTTCATGCAGGTTTTCTACCATTTCACTGGTTACCACGTTGCCCTGATGGATGTCCGGACGGTACGGTGTAAGGATCTTGGGAACGTAATCCGATACGGAGGAACAGCCGGCCAGAAGTGTGAGGGGCAGTACTGCGCACAAAATAAGAGGTTTCATGAAGAGGGTTCTGTTTAGTGGTAATACAATAACCATGTATGATAAAGGATTAGTGTTTAGATTAACACTTTGAAGAAAACCTCTTAACGAGAATTGTTGAATGCAGCATAAAGAGATAGCGGACAACGCGAAGAATTTAAAAGAATTAGGGCTTAAGGCAACCGGTCCGAGACTGAAGATTCTGGAGATGTTCCAGAAGAAGACGTCTAACGGGACTGATCGTCACATGAGCGTCGCAGAAGTTTATAAGGAGCTGGTGGACGCGGGCGAAGACGTCGGTCTTGCAACGGTCTATCGTGTTCTCGCGCAGTTCGCGAGTGCGGGGATTCTGATTCGCCGCAATTTCGAACACGGAACGGCGCTGTTTGAACTCGACGACGGTCATCATCATGATCATCTGATCTGTGTGATGTGCGGCAAAGTCGTTGAATTCATTGATGAGGAAGTGGAGAAGCGTCAGTTTGAAATCGCGCAGAAACATGGCTACTCGCTTGTCGATCATTCCATGGCGCTTTACGGCGTTTGCCCGGCATGCCGTGACAAGAACAAAAAATAAGAGCACGAAGCTTTGAATGCATGAAGGACGATAAAACTATCGTCCAAGTAGAGAAGGCGGACCCAAAATGTCCGCCTTTAAATATTAATGTCTGAGCATCTCTTTAGCGTGCTCAAGCGTTTTATCCGTAATTTTGATGCCGCCGAGCATGCGCGCGATTTCTTTAACGCGTTCCTCCTCATCGAGCGGAATCACCGTTGAGGTTGGGGCTTCGTCCTTGCTTTCAGCATGCTTCACAATCTTGAAGTGGTGTGAGGCGCAGCTTGCGACCTGAGGCAGATGCGTCACACAGAGAACCTGCTGATGCTCACCGAGCTGCGCAAGCAGCCGGCCAACGGTTTCCGCGACTCCGCCGCCGATGCCGGAATCCACTTCGTCAAAAATCAGAGTGTCCACGGTCGCTGTCATCGTGTCGGTGACCGCAATCGCGAGACTGACGCGCGCGAGTTCGCCGCCCGAGGCGACTTTGGCTAGCGAGCGACGGGCAACACCCGCATGGCCGGCCACTAAAAATTCACACGAATCCGTGCCAAGCGGTCCCGGATGCTCGCTCGGCGTCACGGAGACTTCAAATGAGCCGCCTTCCATCGCGAGCGTCTGCATGACTTCGGTGATATTTGTCTGCATCCTGAGCGCCGCTTTGCTGCGCTCGGCGCTAACCTCGGCGGCAAGCGCTTCATAGCGCTGCTGAGATTTCTGCGCCTTGTTCTGAAGCTCTGTGACGTTGATTTCCTGAAGCTCGGAAAGTTTGAGCCGCGACTGAATCATTTCTTCATACAGTTCGCCGGGCTCAATGTGATATTTGCGTGCGAGCGAAAGATAGGAACTCAGGCGCTCATCAACTTCTGCAAAACGCGCCTCATCAAAATCCATACGGCTTAAAAAATGCTCCACGTCGCTTGAAGCGGAATCAATGATTTCTCTAGCCTCGTTGAGCTGGCCGTATACGCTCTCGATTTTCTTATCGATGTCCGAGATGTCGTCCAGCGCGGAAATGGCGGAATCCACCATCGAAAGCGCGCTTTCATCAGCTTCTGTCAGGGTAGCCCGGGCTCTTTCGCAGGCTTCCAGAATCTCTGTGTAACGAGAGAGCTTAGTGTGCTCTTCGTTAAGCGTATCCCATTCGCCTTTAAGGGGAGCGAGCTCATCCATGTCTTCCAAGTACCAGCTCAGCTGCTGAGCTTCCGCCTGATGCTGTGCCTGTCGGTTTTTGGCTTCATCGAGCGCCTCTAGCGCGTCCCGCCAAGCATTCCAGCGCTTTTTAAGTTCTGAAATTGTCGGTCTCAGCCCTGCATAGTCGTCGAGCATCTCCAGCTGGGAGCCTTTGCGCAGAAGCGACTGATGCGCATGCTGCCCGTGAATGACGACAAGCATCTGACTGAGCTCTTTAAGCTGAGAAAGGGAGGCTGGAATTCCATTAATCCACGCTCTGCTCTTGCCTTTGATATCGAGTGTGCGGCGAAGAATAAGATCGTCCTCTTCGCCTGTGAAATCATTTTCCGCGAGCCACTCACGAATTTTTTCATTGGTGGTGAAGGAGGCGCTGAGATCGCTCTTGTCCGCGCCTTCTCGAATAAGTCCCGCGTCGCTGCGGCTGCCGAATAAAAGCTGAATCGCGTCAATCAGAATGGACTTGCCGGCACCGGTTTCACCGGTCAGCGCGGAGAAGCCGTTTTGAAAGTCCAGCTCAAGTTTTTCTACGATGACAAAGTTTCTTATATTCAGCGTGCTGAGCATAATGGTTAGCGATCCGTTGGATTGTAGTTCCAGTGTAATTTTTGATTTAGTGTATCGAAGTAATTGTGCGAAGTTGGATGAAGAATCTTGATTGTGTGTTTATAAGGAGAAATCTTCAGGACATCGTTGATCAGTACTTCGTTTTGATCCTGCATGTCAAAGTATAGAATCGCGTCTCGAATTTGTGTAACGCAGATTTCAATAAGCGAGGATTCCGGCAGAACTATCGGACGGTTGGAAAGCGTGTGCGGCGCCACCGGGATCATCAGCATGCAGGGCACAGACGGATAGATCATCGGACCACCCGCGCTCAGCGCGTAGGCGGTGGAACCGGTCGGCGTAGACACAATCAGACCGTCGGCATGCATGCTGCACATCTGAAGACGGTTGACGATGACCGAGCATTCCACCATGCCGCCGGAAACACCGCGCGAAATGACGACTTCATTGAGTGCGACATTGCGATAGACCTCTTTGTCGCCCCGCATCTGAATGCACTCAAGCAGCGTGCGCGAATCTGTGTAGTAGTGACCGTTTAGAATTTCCGAGAGCTCGTTTTCCATGCGCTCGGAAGGAATATCCGTAATGAATCCGAGTCGGCCGGCATTAATGCCGATAAAAGGCACTTCGTATTTGGCCATGCGGCGGGAAATGCCGAGAAATGTGCCGTCGCCGCCGTAAATAATAAAAAGATCCGCCTGCGTGCCGATTTCTTCCAGAGTGCGGCCGCAGTCAAGCCCGAGCGCCTCAGCGGCCCGTTTCTCCAAAATGACGTTTCTGCCGTGCCGGATCAGAAAATCTCGAAGCTGCTTCAAAGGAGCAAAATCGGTGGAGTCACGCTTGCCAAAAACGGCGACGGTTTGAAATTCAACAGACATTTTTATTATTTCCCGGCCTTTTCGCTTTGAATATCGCGAAGCAGCCTAATTGTATCTTCGGGGGTACGGATCGCAGTGAGAAGCGTCGTCAGCGCCGGGCCCTGAACTGCGCAGATCCACTCCGAAGAGCTCCAAAATTTAAATGTTTCGCGAAGCATGACGCTGGAGCCGCGTACGCTAAGCTGGTCATCGTCACCGATGACTGCCCGCACCGTCGGGTTGCCTCGCTGAGAGAGACAGTCGGTGAGGGCCCATAAATGGTAAAAAGCGAGTTCGGGATTTTCCTGCCGATCAATCCAATCGTTAAAAATGACGGAGAAGCGCATGCGGACGAGCTCCTTCATCGAATTGGTCGTGTCGTAGGTTTTAAACGAGAGAAAGACCGGAAGGGTAGACATCGCGATAGCGACTCTGCCCTTGGTCGCTCCGATCTTTGCATATTTGAACGGCAGCCCTTTACAACTGACAGAGTCCTCAAACTCATCCTCGATCACAGCCTTTTCAAACTCGTCGGGGAAATAGTGCGATAGGATCGTTGTGATGATCAGTCTGCTCCAAATAAGCGCATGCGCCTGGCTCGGATGTTGCCGAGCGTAGGCAAGGATTTCGGAACCGAGCACTTCTTCTGCCAGATCCAGCGGAGGCGCCTGAGTGCAGTCCGCGACAAGCAGAATAGGCGCTGCGAGTTTGGAGTAGTACATGACCGAAATCCTGGCGCTTTAGTAGAAGCTGCTGCGTTTGGGCTGAGAGGTAAGCGCTGCGATCGCCATGACGACCCACGCGGCGATCATGAAGAAGCCGCTGATGGGCGTGACAAGCGGGAAGGGGCGCCACTGAATCAGCACAAGCAGATAAAGACTCACGGAGAATCCGAGGCTGCCGATAAGCAGAAGAATGCCCGCGATATTGACAAGCCAAGCCTTAAAGTGCTGGGTTGCCCACGCAACGGCAAAAAAGCCGAGACCGCTGATCAGCTGGTAGAGAACGGCGTATTCATAGCTCTCAATCAGACGAGGAACGGTGACGGCGGCTCTTAACCCATGCGCGCCGTACGCGCCCAATGCGATGCCGGAAGCCAGCATGAGTGCGCCGAGAAAAGCCCAGATATGCATAAAAACTCCTAAATTTTTATTCCAGAGGGTCGCTGATGGCGACAGCATGGAACCCTGCGTCCACATAGATATTATCCCCCGTTATGCCGGACGCGTAATCGGAAAGGAGGAATGCGGCAGTGTTGCCGACTTCATCAATAGTGACGGTTCTCTGCAGCGGAGCAAGAGACTCCATGTGGTGCAGCAGTTTCGAGAAGTCTTTAATGCCGCTCGCGGCAAGTGTCTTGATTGGGCCGGAAGAGATTGCGTTGGCGCGAATGCCTTTTGGCCCGAGACTTGCTGCAAGATAACGAACAGAAGCTTCAAGGGCGGCCTTGGCAACGCCCATGGTGTTGTAGTTCGGAACAACGCGCTCGCTGCCCAGGTATGTCAGTGTGAGAACAGAAGCAGGACGGCCTTCCATGAGCGGAAGCAGCGCTTTAACCATCGCCGGGAAGGAGTAAGCGGAAATGTCCAGCGCTGTGCCGAAGGCGTCTCGCGAAAGTCCTTCAAGGAAGTCACCCTGAATCGCTTCTCTCGGAGCAAAACCGATCGAGTGCACCGCGCCGTCAAGACAGCCCCATTTGTCACGAAGCACTTCAGTCATTGAGAAAATCTGTGCATCATCGGAGACGTCAAGCGGAATGACGATGTCGCTGTCAAATTCCTTGGCAAAACCCGTGATTCTGTCGAGGAATCTTTCGTTCTGATAGGTAAAGGCAAGCTGAGCGCCCTCTCTGTGGCAGGCTCGCGCAATGCCGTATGCGATAGAACGATTGGATAAAACACCGGTAATCAAGATTTTCTTGTCTTTAAGCAGGCTCATTGATGATCCTTAGAAAGTTTTTTAAGAATCATAAGATATTAAGCGAGTTTGCTAAAGAGTGGTATCGGATTACCTTAGTTTAAGCGTCTGACCTACGTGAAGACTGTTGTTTTTTAGTCCGTTCAGCGCTTTCAGCTGATTGACCGACATATTTGCAGAAGACGCGATCGAGAAAAGCGTGTCGCCTTTGCGCACTTTATGTGTACGCTGTTTGGCAAGAGGTCGCTCGTTAATGCGCTTCTGAACTTTCTCGGGAACTTTCTCAAGCACCACAGCCTGCTTGGTCGGAATACCGCTTGCGTTGATCGTAAGACGCTGTCCGACGGAAACATTGTTGCTGCTGAGATGGTTGGCACTCTTAAGGGCGTTTACGGAAATAGAGTAGCGCTGAGCAATGCTGAAAAGCGTGTCGCCTTTGCGCACAACGTAGAATTTGGCGTTTGAGGCTTTTTCTGTAACCGGAGGCTTGGAGGCAACCTGACGAGTCTTAACCGGGACATTGACGTAAAGCATCTGACCGACTTTCAGACGATGGCCTCTGAGGCGGTTGCTCGAGGCGATAATCTTAGTCGATACGCCGAGACGACGTGCAACGCGCGGCAGCGTGTCGCCTTTTCTGACACGGTAGGAGACGCGGCGGAAGTCCTGAGCGAGCGCGAAGGAAGCGTCAATCGTGTCCGAGGAAATATCTTCTGCATCGCCAAGACCGCTGTCGCGGCTGACGAGAACGAGTGAGCCCGGTTTAATGCGTCTGCCGGAAGGTATTTGGTTGGCTTCCCGAAGCGCTTCCTCCGACATGTGCGCTTTCTTCGCTATGGAAGCAATGGTGTCTTCGGGTTTGACGCGATAAGTCGTCCAGCTCGAAAGTGGCTTTCCGCTCATGCGGTATGTCACGAGGTTCTCCACGAACGTGTCGACCTTATCGGTCGGCATCAGCATGGAGTGGTTGTGGGAGGCCACAATGACGGGACGGTTAAAGGATGGATTCAGCGTGCTGAATTCTGCCTGAGACATTCCGGCCAATTGGGCCGCACGCTTAACATCGATATCCTGATCTTTGAAGATCTGAACAAAGAAAGGTTCGTTGTATACCGTGGGAAGCTTTATCCCGAAGTTACGGGGATCTTTAACGATATTTTTGATAGCCTGAAGCTTCGGATAATAGTTGCGGGTTTCATCAGGCATCTTCAGCGACATATAGTCGGTCGGAAGACCCTTCGCCTGATTTCGCTTAATCGCGCGGCGCAGGTTGCCTTCGCCCCAGTTGTAGGCTGCCAGCGCAAGCGGCCAGGAGCCGAATTCGTCGTAAAGCCTCTGAAGATAGGTAAGCGCCGCAGATGTGCTTTGCAGTACGTCGTAGCGTTTATCGAGCCACATGGTCTGATCGAGCGAATAATCTCTTCCGGTCGCGGGCATGAACTGCCAGAGACCCGCGGCTTTGACTCTGGACTTGGCGTTGGTGACAAAGGCGCTTTCAACAAACGGCAGCAGCGCGATTTCGGTCGGCATGCCGCGCGCGTCAACTTCTTCAATGATGTGGTAAAGGTACTTTTGTGAGCGGTCCGCCATGCGCTGCAGATAATCCGGTCGTTTTGAGTATTTAGCGACGTTGGCTTCCACAACGCTGTTCTGCATGTCAGGTACTTTGAAACCGTCTCTGATGCGTGTCCAGACGGTATAGATTTCGTCATCATCCGCGCCCGGCGTCACGATCTCTTTGATTTCTTCCTGATCGGGCTCTGAAGCCGTCGCGTAGGTCGAACAGCTCAAAGCAAGGGCAATAGCTAGTATGCGGAACGAGGTTTTTAAGTACATTGCAGTCACTGAAGAAAGACACGATACAATAAAACGCTAATTTAAACGAATTTATGGTACTTCCGACGGAAAAGCTCTAGGCGATGTAACTTGATTTTTCCGATGAGGTTCACGGTATATGACATCAAATATCACGCTTGCGCAGTTTTATTCATCAGCGCTCGGGCAGTATGCTCTGCGGTGGGAGCGGGCGCAGTATGACGCTTTGGTCGCAGACTGCTTCGGGTACCATGCCGTACAGATCGGAGCCTCCGGCATCGATTTTCTGAGCAATAACCGTATTCCGCTCAAGGTGATCGGAGAACGCAGTCTGCGTCCTCTGACTCAGCTCGAAGACAGCCGCGTCCGCATACAGCTCTCTTATAGTGAGCTGCCGTTTGAAAGTGAAAGTCTCGATCTGGTGCTTTTGCCTCATGCGCTGGAAATGGCCGAAGATCCGCATGCGCTGCTGCGCGAAGTGAGCAGAGTTTTAATTCCCGGCGGCAGAGTGGTGCTTACCGGGTTTAATCTGACGAGTCTTTGGGGCATTCGTTTCCATCTGCAGAAATTCGGTGCAAAGGTGTTTCTCCCGGGTAAGCAGTTTATGTCGGTGTTTCAGCTGAAAGATTGGTTATCTCTGCTGTCCTTCCATGTGGATCGAGGCACTTTCGGCCGCTACAGCTGGTCGTTTTCTCCGGAGTCTCACAAAGAGTCTTCCTGGCTGGAAAAAGCCGGTGACAGGTGGTGGCCGCAGTGCGGTGCGATTTTTGCGCTGAGCGCGACCAAAGAAGCTTTGGGCGCGAAGCTGGTTGGCAAAGCCATTACGAAAAAGTTTAATTTTCTCGGCGCCGGAGCGCGCCTAGAGGAGGGCAGCCGCTCTCAGTTTGAAGGTAAAAAAGAATGAAACAGGTAGAAATTTGGACGGACGGCGCAAGCAAAGGAAACCCGGGGCCCGGGGGCTGGGGTGCGTGGCTGAAATACGGCCGTCATGAGCGCAAGCTCTGCGGCGGCTCTCTCAATACCACAAACAATCAGATGGAGCTGATTGCGCCGATCAACGCTCTTAATACATTGACTGAGCCGTGCTCCGTGAAGCTTCATACAGACTCCAAGTACGTGAAGGAAGGGATGACCGCATGGATTTACGGCTGGAAAAAGAAGAATTGGAAAACTCAAGGGGGCACTCCGGTTAAAAATGCCGATCTGTGGAAAAAACTTGATGAAGCTGCCAGCCGACACAAGGTTGAATGGATCTGGGTCAAGGGACATGACGGCATTGAAGGCAATGAAATGGCCGATCAGCTTGCGAATCAAGGTGTGGAAGAAGTCCTGAAACGCAATAGATAATCGCGGGTAAAAAGTATCCCGGGTGTACTGCGGCTGCAGGCGCCCGGGATTTAAATTCCTATCCGAATCAGGCAGGAGGGATGCTGCGGATAGGATGAGGAGAAAACCGGTTAACCCAATAACTGACAGAAGTCCTTGTCTAGCAATTCCAGAGCATGGACAATCTGCTCCTGCTGCCTGACAACCCAAGCTTCATGCTCGGCAATCGCTTGGTCAGAACGCGCGATCGCTTTGTTGATTTCGCTCTTTTGCGGACCGCCCGATGTGCGGCGGTTCTCAATAATGGTTTTCGGATTCAGCGTCGCTTTAAATTCCTCTTCGTTCATGGGGCAGACTTCGCTAGCCGACGGGTATTCCGTTTTAATGACATGCGCGTATATCCCTTTGACCTGAGCGTATGGGAAATTTGTCGGGTTGAAGTCATTTGCTTTCGCATAAGAGACAATCTGGCTTGCGACATGATGGCCGACGCGGAACGGCAGTTTGTATTCACGCATCAAAACATCCGCGATTTCCTGCGAGGCGGTCCAATCGCTGTTCAGCTCTTTGAGCGCTCTCTCCTGGCTGATCTTGAGTGCGTTGAGCATCTTGTCAAACTGAGTCAGCATCTTGATTGTGCTTGAAACCATCGAGCTGTTGGCAGGAACGCGCTTCGGGTCAATCATTCCCGGAATGATGTTGTGCGCTCTGAAAACCGCAGCCTGAGCCTCTCCAAGAACCCCGCTTGCCGCTTCGCGAACTCCGAACATAAGGCCGGGATTCCTCTTCTGAGGCATCGCAGAAGACACATAGGTATTGTCGCCGCCCTCCTGCAGGAGAATCCAGGGCTGAGGCTGGGCGTATTGCACAGAAACGTCCTGAACAAAAGTGCCGACATGAAGCGCGATTGAGGTCAGGATTGATGAGAGTTCGGTCGGTTCATCGACCGGTTTAATCTGAGCGGCGTCATATGCGTCTTCGACGGGGCCGTCAAAACCGAGATACTCAGCGATTTTCTCGCGGTTAAGCGGCCAGCCGGTTCCGTTAAGAACGGTTGTTCCCATCGGACAAAGATTTAAACGCTCATAGAACTGTTCGAGCCGTTTGCTGTCACGCTTGAAGCCGGCAAGAAAGCCCTGCAGGTAATGTGCATAGCTGTTGGGCTGAGCGGCAACACCGTTGGTGTAGTTCGGGACGATGGTCTCCGTATGGTCTTTAGCAAGCGTGTTGAGGATCCGCATGCTGCCGACAAGCTTGCGGGCCAATGCAAGAACGTTGTCACGCATGATGGTGGAGTAATAAGTCGCATGCATGTCCTGACTTGAGCGACCGACGTGAAGCATGGTTGCGTCAAGGCCGGCGGCTTCGATGAGGAGCGGCTCGTACTTGATGACGCGTGAGGGTCTCAGAGCTCCGGGCTTACAGCCGTTCTCAATGACTTGGCAGATAGCCTTTGCAATTTTTTTTGCAGTTTCCTCGGAAAGGAGGCCTCGCTCGCGGTTTGTAATGACCGAGGCTTTGTTCATTTGGCTAAGCCAGAAGAATTCGTCTTTCGGTTCTTTTTTTAAGAAAAGGGCTGCGGTCTGATTTGCCGCCGCAGCTGTCAGATCGTTTCCTTTCATAGTGGTTATGAGTGGTTTGAGGTTGGTTGTTGTTATGTGTGGTTTGTGATGATTCGTTATGAGATTGATGCTAAAAGTTTTAACTGATTCATACAATGCATTGATATGCAACTTATTACTTGCATAAAACGCAAATAATATTTAGCAATAATTTGCTTGAACAGCTGTCAGATTAAGCCTCTAAAAATGCGTTTCCTGATGAACTCTTGTGTTATGACAGGAGCTATTTCGAGAAGATGACTTGTTCTGGAAAAGAAATTCCAATTGAGTTGATCGATCGGGCTGCTGTAGTGTGGTTCTAATTTTCGAAAATAGTGAATAGCAGGTATTCAAATTTTTTTTCTGCCTCTCGTCACAATAGATGAGGTTCGTGAATCTTAAGGAGAATCTCATGGAAAAATTTAAACTCTCAGTAACAGCTTCGCTGTTTTCAATTTGTATTGCTTCGTCTGCTTGGGCAACTTAGATTATTGATACTGACTTAGTTATTGTTGGCGGTGGACTTAGCGGAATCTCTGCAGCTGCAAGGGCAACAGAACTAGGCGTAAAACCGGTTGTGTTGGAAAAGACATCAATTCTTGGCGGGGCAGGTAATTTTCCGGAAGGTTCTTTGGGCCTGGGAACGAAGTATCAGAAGGAACACGGTATCACTTGGGATATACAAAAAAATATCGATCGTTTCCTTGACTTTAATCATTTTCGAACAAACCCCGCAGTGATTCGTCAGCTCATTGGGCGGTCTGGCGAGACAATTGATTGGGTTACAGATAAAGGCGTTGAGATAAGAGGAATCCGCACTCTTTGGCCGCAGGGCGAGTCTTACAACTGTTGGCATCTCTTCAAAGGCGGGGCTTCGAATGTAGTTGCAAAGCTCAGTGATCAAGTGAAAAAGAACGGTGGTACCGTCCTGCTGCAGACTCCGGCTCAAAAGCTAATTAACCGTGACGGCAAAATTGTTGGTGTTGAAGCCGTGAATACAAAGACTGGCGAAAAAGTTATAGTTCATGCTAAGAAAGTTATCCTTGCGAGTGGTGGATTTGCTGCAAATAAAGGAATGATTGAAAAGTATGTGACTGACTCATCGGACCTATCCGTTTCAGAACCAATCCGCTTGAGAAGCGCTATTGGTGACGGCCGCACTGGAGACGGCATCAATATGGCGCTTCGTGTGGGTGCTTCGGTTGCCAATATGGAAAATGTTGTGGGTAATGCTCCGTACCTTCCCGAAGAGCCCTTGATTAATCAATTTAACGGCGCCGATTACCTTAAACATGGAAGATGTGCTCTTGTGCAGCCCTGGCTCTGGGTAAACCGTGACGGCGAACGTTTCTACAATGAGTCTCGCGGATCTCTCTTTACCGATGTATATGCGGCGATGACGAATGCCGGCGGTGTTATGTACACGATCTTTGATCAAAATAAACTGGATCGCTTAATGCATGACGGCGCACTTATTCCCTTTAACGCGATTGTTCCTGCCGGAACTAAATTGACAGAGCTTCCGAAAACTTTTGAAGTTGGAATGAAGAACGGCTGGGCATTTAAGGCCGATACGATTGACGATTTGGCGCTTCAGATTGGTGTTCCCGCTGAGAATCTGAAAAAGACAATTGCTCAAATAAACGAATTTGCCGATCAAAAGAAAGACCCGGAATACGGAAGAAATCCTGCTCACCTTGAAAAATTCGATTTGAACAAAGGGCCGTTCTATGCTTTAAAAGGAATCCGCACTTATTTCCTAACGTTGGGAGGAATTAGGATAAACAAGAATTTTGAAGCTCAGAACGCTCAAGGTGACTCCATCCCGAATTTATATGTGGTCGGTGCGGATATGGGAGGATTGTTTGACAGTACGGACGATTTGAAGGTCGAAGGGGCGACATCTTCCTTCGCGTTGACTTCCGGCAGGATTGCTGCTGAACGCGCTGTTGAAAGTTTGAAGTAAACAAAATAAAAAACCGGGCATAATTGATGAAAAATTATGCCCTTTTCTATGGACTTGAATCTTGCACTTATCTTCTACGAGCTTTACGCCTGCCGAAGCATAAGTAAGGCGGCCGCAAAGCTTGGTTCATCGCAGCCTACAGTCAGTAGAAGGCTGCAGGAGCTTCGATTCGTTTTCGAGGATCCTCTTTTTATATCTAATGGCCACGAGCTGTCTCCGACAAACAAAGCGGTTACCATTTATCCGGAGATATCCAAACTTATTGCAGACGCAAATGCAATTTTCCATCAAGCTGAAAAGTCGAACGTCAGTAAGGTTATCATAGCCTGCTCGGATGATTTTGAGTATTTCATTGGACCTAAAATTATTGAGGAATTTTCCAAAAGTCTGCCTGACGTTCTGGTGATTTTTCATCAAGTGAATACTCTCCTTGCTGAGCAGATAATTATCGATCGCAAAGCGGATTTCTGTATTACCGCAGGTGGAACACACAGCAACATTGTTGCCAGAGAAGGCTTTGGCACTCATAAAGATGTCTGCCTCTATCAAAAACCAGATGGGTCCTCAGACAATCAACTTTCTCTTTCTCAGTATCTAAAAATGGAGCACTTTAGTGTGCACTTCGGAGGTTCTGAAGGCGTGTCGGACGAAATACTTCGTAGAAATGGCTTTAAAAGAAAACTTGTCGGCCTGACTTCTCATTATTGCGGCATTGAGCGTTATATATTGGGAACTGGGAGAGTGGTTTTGGTTCCTGTTTATGTTGCTAAGCTGCTATGTGCCCAACACCCGGACCTTGTCTATTGTGATATCCCTTTTAACAGCGTCAATGATCCGGTGGAACTTTCTTACCGCAAAGACTCCCTTAGGTCTAAATTTTTCAAGAAGTGCAGAGACGTACTTGTGAAAGTTATGAAATCAACAGACTGGAATTGAGGCGTTGAAGATAACGGGAGCTGTCTGGTTGTTTAGCTGATTTTTAACGATCAAACTCTTCTTTGGTTGCGTACAATGGAGCCAGCTATCAACGTGGATTAGATGACATGCTGAGAAATAATCTGGGAAACTTGAGGTATTTCATCGCTTTTGCCGAGCTTCAAAGAATTTCAGCTGTTGCCGTCAGGTTTGACGTGAATGAGTCAACGGTCAGCCGCGCTTTGCGCGCCTTCCAAGAGGAAGTTGGCCATCCCTTGTTTAGCCAAAACGGACGCAAGCTTAATCTGACGGATTACGGCCTGATGGTCTACAACCGATTGAGCGGTCCGCTGAAGTCTTTAGACGAAGCCTATGACAATATCTCCAAAGTAGAGCATGAGATTAAGGGAACAATCCGTCTTTCTACGGCGGCAGGCTTTGCAAGTACGCATTTGGTGAATCTGCTGGATCGCTTCTGTGAAATTTATCCGGGCGTGCGCTTTGAGACCCGCGTTGATTCCGGCTTGACCGCGCTCCGATCCTGCAAAGTGGACATCATTACCTTAACTTCTGTTCCTGATAAGTCTGATGATCTGGTAATGATAGAAAGAGGAATCAACACGTACGAAGCGGTGGCGTCTCCCGATTTTATTGAGAAATTCGCTCCGCTCGATACTGTGGAGGATCTTAAAAAGGTTCGTGTTTTTGCATACGGAGGCCGCGAGCGTGAATCCACTAAATTTCTTTATCGCGGAACTGAGAAAAAACCGATTGTCTGTTTGGACTACTTTTCTTCCGACAGTCTGTGGACAATAAAAAAAGCCGTCCTGGAAGGCAAAGGCGTCGCGATTGATATTCCAAGATTCTTCTGCCTTGAGGAAATTGAAAAAGGGACTCTTGTGCCGATTCTCAGCAGCTGGAGAAAACCGACCGCTCCGCTTTTTACGGTTCTGACGAAGACATCGTGGAACACGCCAAAGTTCAGAATCTTTGCTCAGTGGTTTTCCGAGGAAAGCCGAAGGATTTATCAGTCTCGGCGGCTATAAGAATTCGATTGGAAGCGGCATAGGCAATAACAGCTGCAGATGGTGAAACGAGCGAGCGTGGTGCCGCTGGTTGGACTCTAGATGCCAAATCGGAGCTCTGAGGGATGGGACTTTCGGCGTCGAGAAAAAATAAACTCGCAAAATCCTTTGCAAATTCTCACCGCGCATTGTGAAGTTCCGCTCTTTTTCCGCTTGTCAACACGGGACGAAGAGATTCCAGGACAGTTTCGTAAGTGTCGCAGCCTCGGTGTTCTTCTTTTATATCCGGTCTAAAAACACCCCCTCCTCCCTTAGCGGAAAACTAACGGGGCCTTTTACTCAGGTGCTAGCAGTAAAGCATAAGAATCAAAGTTAATGAGAAATCGCAAGACTAACTTTATACTAACGTTTAAGGTTTTCAGGTAGATGGTAAACCTTTTTCTTTGAGCGCCCAGGGATTGCAGCTTTGGGCGTTTTACTTTGGTTTTTGCTTCGATGGTTGAGCGGGAGACGAGAGCGAAACCTTTTAATTCGTCGTTTGGTCACTTCTAGGCAAGCGTTTCGCAAAACTTCTAAATTCGTGTAGAATCCCGTATCTCAAGTGCACGGTTAGCTCAGGGGTAGAGCACTGCCTTCACACGGCAGGGGTCACTGGTTCGAAACCAGTATCGTGCACCATTTTTTTTGCAAAATCAATAAATTAGCTTAAAAATTCTGTATAAAATCTGCAAAAATCTGCGGATTAATGCCGACTTTAGCGGCCTCCTTTCCTCTTTAAAACATTTACAAAGCTTGTGCCATATTTGGTCACTGTCTTTGCCATAGAAAATCAACGAAACTTACACTAGCCTCCGTTGCGTTTTAATAGGGGCGGCGGTGACGCTGGTAACTAGATGAAAAGACAGCAATTCTTAAAATATGTTTCAGTTCTCAGTCTGACAGCTTTAAGCGGCTGCGCAGATTATGGTAAAAAAAAAGGCGGCCCCTGGCTGGGCGCCCGGGCCCAGGGTCCGGTGATCGACAAGACGGGCGACCCAATCCTCCAAGGCCTGATCCAAACCGTCGGCACTAAGTTTAAGGCGCAGCAGTTCAGTGATCCTAAAACCGGCAGGATCCTTAACTATTCACTCTATACGCCTGAACACCTTGTGAGAGGTAAGAAATACCCGTTGGTGCTTTTCATGGCGGATGCGAGTACTCCCGGCCGCTCTATTGATGCAGCCATAACTCAGGGCTACGGAGCCTTGGTATTTGCAGAGCCTGATTTCCAAAGCAAGCATCCCTGTTTTGTTCTTGTCCCTGAGTATTCAGGCGTCACGGTCAACGATTCATATGAACGAACAGAGGAAGTGGATATGACCATTCGTCTGTTGGAATCGCTTCTCAAAACTCTTCCGATTAACCGGCGCAAGCTTTTCACAACCGGTCAGTCAATGGGGGGCATGATGTCGATGTATTTCATGACCCAGTTCCCTGGATTGTTCGCGGCAGGTATGTTTGTGGACTGTCACTGGGATCCTAAAACTTACGATAAGCTGCTTGATGATAAGTTCATCTTCTTTGCTGCCGGAAAAGACGGATCTGCCGGACAGCAAATTCAAAAGATACTCGATTTGCTGAGAGAGGATGAACTTCCTTACAGTGCGGCCGAGTGGAGTGCAAAACTTCCGGAAGACGAACAGAATATGCTCGCCCAAGAACTCTTCCAAAGAGGAAACCCGATAAACTTCATCGTATTTACCTCTGGTTCAGTCCTCCCTCCGGAGGGAGGAAGCGAACATATGTATAGTTTTGATTACGCTTATAAGATTGGCGCCGCAAGAGATTGGCTTTTAAATCAGCAACTCGGTGCGCCGGTGAAATATTAGAAAGGAAAATCATTCTCAAAAAAACCGACTCGTACGAGTCGGTTTTGTTTCATTTAAGCAACAAAAATTAATAGTACGGGAAAATACTTAAAGTTTGCCTTTAGAATGAATATGTATGTGATTGATATAAATTAATCTAAAATAATCATATAAATAAACGAATTCTTCTACATAAGAAAACAGCTTTTTCTTCGTCAGAAAAAACAGCCTTTTGAAGGTTTGTTATCAGAAAGGGCGGTTAATTCAAAAAAATATCTTATTTTGATTAATAGGAATGTTTCTTATTATCAATTACACATTAAGGCAAAATTATGAAATTCTCTAAGACACTCCTTGCAGCTGTCGTCATGACAGCCGCTCCCCTTGCACTTGCTGAAAGCAGCGTAACGCTTTACGGTTCTATCGATGGAGCGGTTGCGGTTCAGAAAGAAAAAGGCCGTACCGCTACCGTTCAGCTGATGGACGGCGTTGCCGGGGGCAGTGTTTGGGGTCTTGAAGGAACCGAAGAACTCGGCAATGGCTACAGCGTCGGTTTTAACCTCGAAAACTCCTACACCATGGATGACGGTGCGGAAGGTGAATCCGGACTTGCCTGGGCTAAACAGGCTTCTCTGAATGTGAGCGGCGGATTCGGCACCCTTGCGTTCGGCCGTATCGGCGGCCTCGCTTCCTATGAAGGAACTTATTCCATTTGGGATGCGTCTCCTTTCGGAACGGATTATCTTCAGATTGGTCTCGGAAACGCTTTTGTTACTGGGCAGATCAATAACAACACCGTTCATTACAGCTCTCCGGAATTCAGCGGCCTGCAGCTTCATCTGCAGTACTCCAACGGTACAGAATCCGATACGCAGAAATGGAGCCGCAACGCCCATTACTTCGGTATCGGCGCAACATATGAAATCGGCGGTCTAAACCTCGCCGGTATCGTTGAACGCTTTGACAATAAGGGCGAAGACGATGTGAAACCGACAATGGTTTACAGCTTGAGCGCGGCTTACGACTTTGAAGCCGCTAAGGTTTATTTCGGCTATCAGTACGCTTCTCATTTCCACGGCTTCGATCAGTCTGAAGACTGGGTCTTCGCCGGCAAAGGTCTGAACCAGAACGCCTTTACGCTGGGCGCGGAAGTTCCTGCCGCGGGAGGTACTTTCAAGGCCGCGGTTAACTACGGCTTTGGCAAGATCAAGTCTATGGACAAGGTCACGCTGGAGGATGTGGACGCGGCTCCCGATCGTGACAAATTCGATCGTCTCGGTGTTGGCGCGGCCTACGAGTACCCGCTCTCCAAACGCACGATGGTTTACAGCTGGGGCGCATGGCAAAAGGGCGGCAAAGCACTTAAGACCGCTGAAGTCCGAGGCGACTTCGAAAACTGGAGCCTTGGCGTAGGCATGCGCCACGAATTCTAAGAACAGATTTAGACAAGGAAACACATATGGCATTCCAAGCTTTGAGACTGACCGATTTATCAGCCGATCAAAAAGCGATTGTCGCAAAAGTGAGCTCGTCGGATAAAAACGTTATTCGACAGTTTCGCGAACTCGGACTGCAGCGCGGTGTTTCCGTGATCGTCCTTGCGAATAATCCCGGCGCGCCGCTTCTGGTTGCCGTCGGCGACGGCAGAATTGCGGTCAACCGGGATATCGCAGACTTAGTCAAAGTCGTTCTGTCTGATAAGTAAAAGCGAGGTGGAAATTATGAAACTTCACGAATTCGTTCCCGGAGAACGCGGAAGAATCACAAAAATTCTTCCCGGCAGCAATGAATACCGCCGAAGACTTTTTTCTATGGGAGCTCTTCCCGGAACTGAGTTTGAGGTAAGCCGAGTCGCACCTTTGGGAGATCCGGTGGAAATCAAAATCCGCGGTTCCTTCCTGAGTGTTCGGAAGGCCGAAATTAATGTCCTGGAAGTTGAAAAAATATAGGCGGCCATCATGACCCAAAAGAATATCGTTGCCATCATAGGCAATCCCAACTGCGGAAAAACAACTCTTTTTAATGTGCTGACCGGCGCGAAACAGTCTGTCGGCAATTGGCCTGGTGTTACGGTAGAAAAGAAAACCGGCGGCTTCAATATCGATAAACGCGAAATCACGCTCGTCGACCTTCCCGGCATCTACTCGCTTCAGCCGAGCTCTTCCGTCAGTGAAGATGAAAGAGTGGCGCGCGACTATGTCGCAAGCTCTGAAGCGCAGGCTATTATCAATATCGTCGATGCTTCTAACCTAGAACGCAACCTTTATCTGACCGCTCAGCTTCTGGAACTTCAAATCCCGATGGTTGTGGTCGTCAATATGCTTGACGTCGCTAAGACGCACGGTCTTGAAATCAATCTTGAGAAACTTCAGGATGAGCTTGGCTGCTCGGTCGTCGGTATCGTCGCGAGTCGTAAAAAAGGTATTGAAGAGCTCAAACAGGCACTCGATAAACAACTGAGTGAGCCGGAAGCGGCCGCCAATCCTATCGTCTTCAGCGCGGATATTGAAAATGCGATTACCAAGGTTGGCGCAATTCTTGCTAAACAAGCTATTCCGAGATCCAGATGGGTCGCGGAACAGCTTGTTGAAGGCGACGCGGAGATTCTAAAAGTTTTCCCGGGTATCTCCATTGATGAAGCCGAGCCGATCCTACAGGAAATTGATACTAAATATGACGGAGACGTCGATATGGCGATGGCTGATGTTCGTTATCAGTTCGTCTCTAAAGTGTCTCAGCAGTCAATCGTGAGAACCGGTCAGGCCGGTCAGACGCTGACTGACAAGATCGATAAGATCGTATTGAATCGCTGGCTCGGTATTCCGATTTTCCTCGGTGTGATGTACCTGATGTTTATCTTTGCGATTAATATCGGTTCAGCGTTTATAGATTTCTTCGATATCCTTTTTGGAGCGATCTTTATTGACGGATTTGGAGAGCTGCTGACATATCTTGGCACTCCTGAATGGCTTAAGACCATTCTTGCCGACGGTATTGGCGGCGGTATTCAGTGTGTCTCGACATTTGTGCCGGTGATCGCGTGCATGTTCTTCGCGCTTTCCTTCCTTGAGGATTCGGGTTATATGGCGAGAGCGGCTTTCGTTATGGATCGTTTTATGCGAGCTCTCGGACTGCCCGGCAAATCTTTCGTTCCACTGATCGTTGGGTTCGGCTGTGGCGTGCCTGCCATTATGGCGTCCCGCACGATGGAAAAGAAATCCGATCGAATCACGACTGTTCTTATGGCTCCGTTTATGAGCTGTGGCGCAAGACTTCCAGTCTACGTTCTTTTTGCCACAGCTTTCTGGCCGATGAATGGTCAGAATCTGGTGTTCGCGCTTTATCTTATCGGTATCGCAGTTGCTGTCGCGACAGGCTTTATGCTGAAGAGAACCGCACTTAAAGGCGAATCGGGCGCGTTCCTGATGGAAATTCCGCCGTACCATCTGCCGACATTAAGAAATCTTCTGCTCTCCACTTGGGATCGTCTGAAAGGCTTCGTGGTCCGCGCAGGTAAAGTCATTGTCGTCCTCGTCGCCGTGCTCTGCTTCCTGAATTCTTTAGGAACTGACGGAACGTTCGGCAACGAAGACTCTGATAAATCCGTTCTTGCTCAGATCGGCAAGACAATCGTTCCGGTGTTCAAGCCGATGGGTATTCAGGAAGAAAACTGGCCGGCAGCCGTCGGTGTCTTCACCGGTATTCTCGCTAAAGAAGCGGTGGTCGGCACGCTTGACTCTCTCTACTCATCCATGGATGAGAAAGCGCCGGAAGGTGAAGAGGCTAAAGAAGAGGAAGAAGGCGGATTTAATCTTGCGGAATCCTTCAAAGAAGCTGTCGGCTCTGTCTCCGAAAACTTCGGTGACATCGGTGCGTTCTTCACTGATCCGCTGGGTATCTCGGTTGACTCCGACCTTTCCAATGTCGAAGAGCAGGCTGAAGCTCAGGAAGTTAAGTCTTCTACGATTGCTTCCATGAACCGTCTCTACGACGGAGAACTTGGTGCTTTTGCCTATCTGCTGATGGTTCTTCTGTACCTCCCGTGCGGAGCTGCGATGGGCGCTGTCTATCGAGAAGTCGGAACCCGCTGGGCGCTCTTTGCCGCCTTGTGGACAACTGCTGTCGGATATTGTTCGGCAACGATCGTCTACCAGGTCGGACGCTTCTCTAATAATCCGGCCTACGCCGGTGTCTGCATCGTCCTTAGCGTTGCTGTCATTACCGCGATTGTTCTCGGACTGCGCAGAGCAGGAAAAGAAGAAGACAGAAAAATTGAGGGCGCTAATTACGCCGGTGCCTAATTAATTGGCAGAGGGGCTGAGAGAAGACAGCTCCTGCTCCGGGCGCGGAACGCTGAATTAACAGCGCGACGCGTCCGGTTATTTTTTTGCAGTGCCTGCCAAGGCTCCGACAGTCAGCGCATCTTTGAAGCAACTTGTTTGCGAAAAATGCAAAATGGATATTTATAAAACGCACAATTTTTGCTAGTGAAAACCATCAATCTATAGCCTTCGGCTGAATGTCAAGAAAAAGGATTTTCTCTAAAATTATCAGAGACAACATCCTGACAGATATAACTTTTTAATCAACCTCAAATCGATTAGGCACAAGCATGGAATGGTTAACAGCCCTATGGACGGACCAAAATTCGGTAGGGCATATTCTTCTGGTCTACGCGCTCGTTATTACCGTTGGCACAATACTCGGCCGAATTAAAGTTTTTGGCATCTCTCTCGGAGTGACTTTCGTTCTTTTTGCAGGTCTTGCCGCCGGCTATCTCGGTCTGACCGTGAATCAAACGGTTCTGCATTTTCTGAGGGATTTCGGACTTATCCTCTTTGTTTTCTTCATCGGTCTTCAGGTTGGCCCTTCGTTCTTCTCGTCATTTAAAAGCGGCGGCATTCAGCTCAATCTTCTGACGCTTCTCGCAGTCGGACTGAGTCTCGTTGTAACGATCGCTTTGTTCTTCATGTTCTCCGACAGCGTCTCACTGGCTCAGATGCTCGGTGTGTATTTCGGCGCTGTAACCAATACGCCGGGTCTTGGCGCGACTCAGGAAGCGCTCAGTATGCTGGACTACAAAGGCGAGGATATCGCTGTGGCCTATGCGTGCGCCTATCCGCTCGGTGTCGTCGCGATTATCGGTACGGCGATTGTGATTCGTTTGGTTTTCCGCATTGATCTCAAAGAAGAGGACAGAATGTGGGAAGAGGCGGAGAAGGAGAATTCGGACGTGCCGATCTTTTTCCACGTCGGTATTGTGAATCAGGGTCTGGAAGGTAAGCGCATCGAACAGATTCGTCATTTTATCGGCCGTCCCTTTATTTGCTCCCGTCTGCTGCATGACGGAGAAATTATCAGTCCGCACGCGGAAGACGTAGTTCACGTCGGCGACGTCATGAGAATTGTCGCGGCCGAAGAGAACAAGGACGCAATTGTGACCTTCTGCGGTAAGGAAGAGACGGACATTGATCTGGCGACTGAGAGCTCTCCGATTACCGCTAAAAACATCCGCGTGACGCGTGAGGAAGTCAACGGCATTACCGTTCATGATTTGCACCTGAGCCGCTATGACGGAGTCAATATCACACGTATCTTCCGTGCAGGCATGACGCTCTTTCCGTATACGAATCTGACGCTGCAGCTTGGAGACGTCGTCTACTGCGTCGGCCCTGAGCGTTCTATTCGCCGCCTTGCCGACAAACTCGGCAATCAGGAAAAGAAACTCGATCATCCGAACCTGATATCTATTTTCCTTGGTATTGCGGTCGGCATTCTTTTCGGAAGTCTTCCGATTGCGATTCCGGGCATGCCGGTTCCGTTGAAACTTGGTTTGGCGGGCGGCCCGCTCATTGTCGCGATTCTGCTGGGCTATTGGGGGCCGCGTCTGCATTTGGTGACCTACACCACGGCTTCTGCGAATCTGATGCTTAGAGAGCTCGGTATTGCGCTCTTCCTTGCCAGTGTCGGTTTGGCTGCCGGAGCTCCGTTCGTAAGAGCGATCACTGAGGGCAACGGAGTGCTCTATGCGGTGCTCGGTCTCTTTATCACGATTATTCCGCTCATCATCGTCGGATGCGTTGCGCGCGTCGTCTATAAGCTCAACTACCACCTGATTGTCGGCATGATCGCGGGTGCCACGACCGATCCTCCGACTTTGGCCTATGCGAATACGCTTTCGGAAAAGAGCTGCTCGGCGATTGCATACTCTACGGTTTATCCGCTTGCGATGTTCCTGAGAATTCTTTCCGGACAGTTCGTGCTGCTGATTCTCTGGCAGTTCGTCAGCTAGTGAGAAGCGAACACAGGATAGGGGCCTTCGGGCCTCTTTCGTTTTAGAACCCGAAAACTCGGTCCGTTCTCCGCCCACATCTGTATTTGCCGTGATTTGCAGTAAAACGCATTGGTAAACCGCGCTCCTTTTATGCGCGGTGAACAATGGACTCGTTTAGAACGAAAATCCTCATACTGAATCCGAAGCGCATCTGTAAGCGTTAAAATCAATCTTCATGTCTCGCAAATGGCGGGAAGTTAACTATTTAAGGTTTTGTTTGGAAAAGACTATGTTTACGAAAGTTCGTACTCGAATCGCTCCCAGTCCGACTGGAATGATGCATCTTGGAACCGCCCGTACTGCAATCTATTGCTGGGCTGTCGCCCGTCACTTCGACGGAGAATTTCTTCTTCGCATCGAGGATACCGATCAGGAACGTTCCACGGCTGAAGCGACACAGGCCATTCTTGACGGAATGAAATGGCTGAACCTCGACTACGACAATAAAGAAGTCGTTTACCAAATGAACCGCCTTGAGCGCTATCGTCAGGTTGCCAACGACCTGCTCGAAAGAGGCTTGGCATACAAAGACTACACAACAAAAGAAGAGCTTGATCAGCTGCGTGAAGAACAGAAGGCCCGTGGTGAAAAACCCCGTTATGACGGGCGCTGGCGTCCTGAAAACGCGGTCGGTAAAGAAATTCCGGCCGGTGTCACTCCGGTGATCCGCTTCCGTAATCCAGACGACGGCATTGTGACATGGAACGATGCGGTTTATGGTCCGATCAGTGTTTCTAATACCGAGCTCGATGACCTCGTCATTATGCGCGGCGACGGCATTCCGACCTACAACTTCGCTGTTGTGATCGATGACTTTGACATGCAGATCAGCCATGTCATTCGCGGTGCCGACCACATTAACAACACTCCGAGACAGATTAACCTGTACAAAGCGATCGGCGCTCCACTGCCAACATTTGCGCATCTGCCCCTGATTCACGGCGAAGACGGCAAGAAGCTTTCTAAGCGCCGCAACGCCGTGAGCGTAATGCAGTATGACGAAATGGGCTTTTTGCCGGAGACGCTTTTCAACTACCTGGCTCGTTTAGGCTGGGGCCATGGCGACGATGAAATGTTCACGCGCGAACAGCTTGCCGAATGGTTCGATCTGTCCGACTGCAGCCGCTCTCCGGCCCAGTTCAATATGAAGAAGCTTCTGTGGCTTAACCACGAGTACATGAAGAAGGCCGACAACGCTCGTCTGGTTGAGCTGCTCAAGCCCAGACTGGAAAAACGCGGTGCGGATCTTTCTAAGGTTAAAGACCTCTGCGGCCTGGTCGGCTTCCTCAAGGAACGTGAAAACACGTTTGAGGCTCTGGCTGACGCTTCCATGCTCTTCTTTGCGGATAACCCTGTTGACGCCTCTTCGCTTCCCGGACTGCTGAAAGATAAAGAAGAGGCCTCTTTTGAAGCGATGAAACTCTTCGTCGAGAAAGCGCCTTCCATTGACTGGAAAAAAGACAATATTTACGGCCTGATGAAAGAAATCATGGACGAAAAAGGCGTCAAGGTTCTGCATCTTGCTATTCCGCTTCGTGTGCTTGCAACGGGAGCCGAAAAAACTCCGTCAATCGATGCAACACTCCAGTTCATCGGTCGTGACAGAGTTCTTGCGCGACTGAAGGAAGGCATGGATCAGTGGGCCAAACAGAGCGCCGGAAACTAATTTTTACTTTTTATTGAGCGAATATTGATGGCGGAGTTGACAGGAATTAAATTCTTCCTTAATATTGCTCTTCTTTCGGGGGTATAGCTCAGCTGGGAGAGCGCTTGCATGGCATGCAAGAGGTCAGCGGTTCGATCCCGCTTACCTCCACCAAAGTTTTAAGCAATTCGGCATTAGCCGGAAAGCAGTTGTCCTCATCGTCTAGAGGCCTAGGACACGACCCTTTCACGGTCGGTACCGGGGTTCGAATCCCCGTGAGGACGCC
>NZ_CALPCV010000027.1:0-33148 GCF_943193095.1 Parasutterella muris
CTCCCTGGGCTAAGGTCTCCCTTCAAAAGGAAACCCTTATCGTGGTCTTCTATTTAATTTCTGATGCGTCCGACCTGGTCAGTACCGAAAATAACCAGAAATCACAGAACAATCACATATAAACGCTCCTGCACAACAATTTCCATCGTTTTTACGACTTAATTTTCTTGAGAAAGTTCCTGTTTATATCTAAAAAATCATGGATAATTTTTGCTTGGAGACAACACATTATGTCCCTTTGACTCTTCCGAGTCCGCATAGAAATGATTTGTCCTGCCGCAGGGCGGGACCTCGAGGCTCAGCACCTCGCTCATGGGAACGAAACAAAATGATTGATTTACAGCACATCACGCAGGAATATAAAACCAGCGATGGAAAAGGCACGTTTTACGCCTGTAAAGACGTAAACGTCCATATCCGGCCTGGCGACATTTTCGGAATTATCGGCCGAAGCGGTGCCGGCAAAAGCACGCTTGTCCGCTGCATCAACCTTCTGAACCGCCCGACTCAGGGCAAAGTCATTGTTGACGGCAAAGACCTCACTCAGATGTCTGACGCGGAACTCAGAGCCGAACGCAGACAAATAGGCATGATCTTTCAGCACTTCAACCTACTGTCCTCCCGCACGGTCTACGACAACGTCGCGCTGCCACTCGAACTCGTGAATACGCCGAAAGATAAAATCCGCGAAAAGGTCATGCCCCTGCTTGAACTAGTGGGCCTGACAGAACACGCGAATAAATATCCGTCTCAGCTCTCCGGCGGGCAAAAACAACGCGTCGGCATTGCGCGCGCCCTTTCCTCCGACCCGAAGATTCTCCTAAGCGACGAAGCAACTTCCGCGTTGGACCCGGAAACCACACAGGCCACTCTTCAGCTTTTGAAAAAAATTAATAAGGAACTCGGCCTTACCATCGTCATGATTACGCACGAAATGGACGTGGTGAAGCAAATCTGCAATCGCGTCGTTGTCATGAATAAGGGTGTGGTGGTTGAAGAAGGCGACGTCATCGACGTCTTCCGCGACCCAAAGAGCGAAGTCACTCAGGCGATGCTCGGCAGCGCGCTTGCCGCGCGATCGCTCCCGCAGCCGATGATCGCAAGAGTGAAAAAGCTGCTTCAGACGGAACGCCCCGACGGCCGCAAACTGCATCTCATGCGTCTGACCTTCGTCGGCAATTCGACTACCGACCCTGTTCTTTCAAAAGCCTGCAGCCTGTTTAACCTCGATTTCAACATCCTCCTCGGGCAGATCGACGAGATTCAAAATGAAAGTTACGGTACCTTGACGCTTGTCATAGAAGGCACTCCGGAAAACTTCAAACAAGCCGTCGACTACATTGCATCCAAGGGTGTACGCGTGGAGGAACTGACCAATGTCATCTAATATCATCAATCTTCTCTGGGAATCCTTTTTAGAAACCCTTCTGATGGTCGGTATCAGCGGCGGACTCGGCGCAGCCATCGGTATCCCGCTCGGGGTCTTCCTTTTTGTGACTTCTCCGAAAGGCATCATGCCGAAACCTTTCATGAATCGAGTGATCGGCACGATCGTTAACGCGATTCGCTCAACACCGTTCATCATTCTTCTTGTCGCGATTATCCCGTTTACCCGTTTGATCGTCGGCTCCTCCATCGGCACCGTCGCGGCGATCGTTCCGCTGACTATAGCGGCCGCTCCGTTGATCGCTCGTTTGGTAGAAACAAGCCTGCGTGAAGTCGATAAGGGCCTGGTTGAAGCGGCTCAGTCCATGGGCGCGACCAACGTCCAAATCATCACTAAGGTACTGCTTCCCGAAGCGATGCCCGGCATTCTCGCCGGCCTGACGATCGCGTTTGTTGCTCTGGTCGGAAGCTCCGCTATGGCCGGCGCCGTCGGCGGAGGCGGACTCGGCGATATGGGCATCCGCTACGGTTATCAGCGCTTCATGCCTGAAGTCATGGCCGCGGTTGTCATCATCCTCATTGTTTTCGTACAGAGTCTTCAGAGCTTTGGCGATTGGGCAGTGAGAAGAGCGTCGCACCGCTAGCCCGGAAGTCATTAAGGCGGGCCTTATCGGCCCGTTTTCTTTTGTTTCAAAATGCCTGATAACCGTTCATCATCATCGGTCCGGCTTTAAGTACCTCGCCGCACAGAGCTCGCTTCATGAAACAAAATGTAAAATCTATATCTGATATTGAGAATCATTATTATTTATGTTAAAGTGCACATATTGATAGTTACTTATCGATGTCTTCTTGGACATAGTTCATAGAGCAAATGGGGTGAAATTTCAAACGGCCGATAAAATCGGCCGTTTTTTTTAGTTTGCATTTTTATGTTTATAGTTATTGATAACCATTTTCATTTATGTTATAGTGTCATCACGTTGATAGTTCTTCTGTCGATATCTTCAAGGTCTAACCTTGAAAAATGGGGTGAAATTTTTGAAGCGGCTCAGTCTCTGGGCCGTTTTTTTCGCCATAAAAAAAGGTGCCCTCCGGGACACCTCTTTGCAATGAGAATCGCTTAATTATTTGCCGTTAAGACGACGCAGACATCCGGTGAAGATATCAAACGCGGTTTCCAGTCCCTTTTCATCAAAATCAAACTCGCGCTGATGATGCGCTGCCGTGCGGTCCGCTCCGATAACAAAGAACTCCGTTTTTCCGCCAACCGCTCTGACACGTGCGGCAAGCATCGTAAAGTCCTCCGAACAGCCGAGTTTTTTGTGATCAATCACTTTGCGGCAGCTCGGCACCTTTTCGGAAACCTCTTTGACGAGATCCGCAAGTTCCGGATCATTGAGCAGCTCTCCTGCCTCGCCGACTTTCTCAGCCTCGTATTCAACGTCATAAGCGAGCGCGGTTCCCTTAACAATGCGGTTCGCCTGATCAACCATGAAATCGTTGATCTCTGCGGTTTCGCCTCTGACTTCCAGTTGAATGGAAGCATGTACCGGAATCACGTTTCGACATTCACCCGCCTGCATGAGTCCCACGTTAATGCATCCTAAACCGTTGCCGTGACGCGCCATGCCTAAAAGTTCAGAAACAATGGTGCAGGCGCATGCCAGCGCGTTGCGGCCAAGCTGAGGACTCATGGTCGGATGAGCGGGCTTGCCTTTAAGACGAACATCGAGCTTTGTCGTGCAGAGAACTCCGCCCGGATAGATGCAGACTTCTCCTGTCTTGCACATCATAGCTAAATGCGCACCAAGCAGATAGTTCACATCGTCAAGCAGACCGGATGCGGCCTGAGCGGCGCCGCCTCGTACGCCCTCTTCGGCCGGCTGGAAAATCAGTTTAATCCGGCCGTTTAATTCGTCCTTATGGTCCATGATCCACTGCGCAACAGAGAGTCCGACCGCAGTGTGTCCGTCATGTCCGCAGGAATGCATCGCGCCTTCGTGCTGAGACCTGAAGCCTTCCAAATTCGGCAGATGATCTTTTCTGTCGGTTTCTTCAACTCCCACGCAGTCAATATCAAAACGAAGCGCGGTTACCGGGCCCGGTCTTCCGGTATCAAATTCCGCGACGCAGCCGGTATAACCTTCCATGCGCTCGATCAGCGCCTTGTCTACGCCTTCGGAAAGCGCTCTTTCAATACTCTTCTGCACGAATTCCTCAGAGCGGCCCATTACCGCTTCTTCAGAAATCTGCTGTCTGCCGACATAAAGCTTCCAGCCAAGAGGCTCAAGATTCTCAATGATCTTTGCTGTCGTGCAGAATTCGCCCCATCCGAGCTCCGGGATCTTATGAAGCGCCCTTCTCAGACAAACCGCTTTCTCAACATAGTTCATGTTCTGCTCCTTACTTGTTAAACCATTGCCAGCGCAACAAAGATGACCGAAACCACCATCGGAAGCGCAAGACGTTTACTCAGTTCAATCGGATTAGTAACGCCGGTCAGACCGCAGATCACGATCGCAACACCGGAGATCGGGCTCATCGTGCGGCCGAGCGCGCCGGCTAACGCAGCCATTGTTCCGAGTGTCGGGATCTGCATGCCGAAGCTTTCCGCATGCGGCGTGACAGCCTCATTGAAAGCAAACGCCGCCGCGTCTCCGGAACCCATAATCACGCCCATGACGAACGGGCCGATAGAGCCGCCCCAGCGCGCGATTTCGTTGGACTCGCGGAGCATATCGATAAAGACGGAAATAAGACCGGAGGACTTAAGGCCGGCAGCAAAAACGCCCGCAGCGATAATGATGCCGAGCACTTCGCCGTAGCCGTTGCCCATGCCCGCGAAAAATCGTTTGGAGAGTTGCTGGGGATCGGCAAGAGAAACCAAAAGCGTATAAAGAACACCGACCAGCATGGCCTGCGCAACGCCCATCTTGATGAGCGGAACCCACATATTGCCGACAACCAGAATGACAACCGGGACGATCGGCGCAAGAGCCTTAAGAGGATTGACGCTGACCACGTCGCCCTGGGCGATTTCTGTTTCAACCTGACTTCCGGAACCGGGTTTGTAGTCGCCAAGCAGCAGACACATAACCGTGATGCCGACCGCCGCAATAGCGCCGCAAATCAATGTGTAGTTCATGTGCACGGCAATCGTCTGAAGAACGTCAAGATTGGCCATTTTGGCGACATAGGCATTATGAGATAAGCCCGGAGACAGCATGGATCCGAATGTTCCGCCAAGAATTGCTGCGGCGGTTCCCTGAGGACTGACGCCCGCTTTGCGCAGAAGCGGAATCATGGTCGGACCGACCGCGGCCGCGCAGCCCGCGGCTGACGGAATCGCGATACAAATAAAGTATGTGATCGCAGTCGTGCAGGGAATCAAAAACCAGCCGAGCTTACTCAGAGGAGCCGCCAGAAGTTTCACCAAATGCACATCGCATTTGGTCATCTGAACAACATAAGCAAAACCCATCGCCGAACAGATCGCCATAATGAGACCGCCGTTGGTCATCGATTTGGCAAAGGCGTTAAGTGCCTGCATCGGCTCCAGCGCCAAACAAGTCATCAGCAGACCGGCCGCAATCAGTACCAGCCGTGTCTCATACCGTTTAACAAGTGCCGCTACAGTCAAAATAACAATGACTACCGCAGCCCAGCAAGTCCAGGTCATAGATTTCTCCTTGAGATGATTTTTATAGTTTTATTCTCATCCTCAACCATCGTTACGGTAAGATATTTAAACAGGACATTGTTTTGTTTATAACGAAACACCATGAGATTCTTAGATAAAGCCGAACTTCTTGAAACCTTCGAGCGCACCGCGGTTTTAGGCGGTTACCGAAAGGCGGCGGAAGAACTTCAAATTTCAAAAGCAACGGTCTCAAGACGCATTGCCGCGCTTGAGAGCATGCTCGGCACAAAGATTTTTGTTCGAAGCTCGGTCGGAACGGTTTTATCGCCTTCCGGCATCTCGCTTCTTGAGAAAACCTCCGCTCTGCTTTCCCGGTTTCAAAAGCTCTCAGCCGCTCCGGATGAGGAGAGTCCCCGTCTAAGGGGAACGATTCGGGTCTCCGCCCCCTGCGCGATCGGAAACGGACTTCTGATTCCGTGGCTCACCCAATTTCGAAGAATCAACCCGGAAGTCTCTCTGGATCTGACGCTGACGCTTGGGCCGATGCACATCATTCCGCCCGAGTGCGATGTCCGCATCAACCACGGCCTTTATCCCTGCTCGAACGCCCGAATCCTCAAACTAGGAGACATGAGAAGGATGATGGTCGCCTCAGTCAGCTATCTCTCCAAATACGGCTATCCCAAAAGTCCGAAAGATCTGGAACGACATGAACTTCTCGGAGGCAACGACCTCTGCGGCGGCTCTCCTCTGGTTCTTCTAAAGGGTAATGAACGAGCGATCATTCCATACCGCCCAAGACTGAAGCTGAAGGACCATACCGCCGCAAGGACAGCTGCTCTTTGCGGCGCGGGAATCTCCGTACACGCCTTCCGCTATGACACGCTTGATCTCGTCAGAAGAGGACTGCTCATTCATGTACTGCCCGAGTGGGAACCGTCTTCTTCTCCCGTGAGCCTGCTTCTTCCGACCAAGAAGGAAGCTTCAGCGGTCACAATCGCGCTCTGTCATTTCATCGTGGAAAAATGGCAGTCCAATCCGAATCTAACGTTCTCAACAACAGACTGATATGAAAAAAGCCACTCTGCTGCAATGGAAATACTTCGTCTGCTCGGTTGAAAAAGGAAGCATGCTCGCGGCGGCCTCTATCCTCGAAACAGATGTGACACAGGTCGGAAAAGAAATCCGAGCGCTCGAGCACGTTCTGGGCGAACCCCTTTTAGAACGCTCTCCCAGCGGTGTGCGCCCGACCTGGCTTGGAGAAAGAAAATACGCGGAGGCAAAAGCGCTTCTTTCGGATTTTGACGAACTGCTTTCTCAACGGAGCGGCGAAGGAGCCGCGTCTCCTGCTATCCGAATTGCAATTCCGACAACGCTCTCGGGACTTGTTCTTCGACGTCTGGCCGAATTCGAAAAAGGCAGCACGGCTTCCCGGCTTCGCGTCGAACTCGAAACTTATATGCGCATCAGCGACATCGAACTCGAAAGCTTCGATCTGATTTTCTGTATCGACGATCTGCCCAATGTTCACTTCGTCGCTTATGAAGCCGCCGAAATTCAGTACGGTATTTTTGCGTCTCCGAAGTTCATCTCCGTGCGCGGCGCTCTAACCGAACCGGAGGCTCTGGAAACGCTTCCCCTGATCCACGGCAGTAAAAGCTCGCAGATTCTGCTTCAGAGCACAGGAGAAAGTATCGGTCTTCGAATCGAACCCCAGATCCTGGTGAATTCGCTTCAGGCCATGATCAGTTCAGCCGCCGAAGGACTTGGCGTCGCTGTCGGCATTCCGCTCTGGGCAGCCGCCGAGTTCGTCCAGCAGAAAAAGTTGGTTCGTATGCTTCCCGATTGGAAAATGCCAAGCTCAAAAGTATGGATTCTGAGACATCCTGGCAAACAGGACAGCCAACTGGAAAAACTTATTCCGTTTCTCAAGGATATTTGGAGCATAAAACCGGAATTAGCCCGCCTGCGCTAACCTTCCGCTGCGCTTTCGAGCCAGGGAGCGGCGGACTAAACGTTTCTTCGTACTTCCTTCCGTTTCCTCCGCTTTAAAAATCCGTTACAATCCTCTGCACGTCATTTGCGGGTGTAGCTCAATGGTAGAGCAGAAGCTTCCCAAGCTTACGACAGGGGTTCGATTCCCCTCACCCGCTCCAGTCTCTTGCGCATCCTCCTTTAAATTTCTGCTTTTGAGCACAAATTGTGTTTCCAAAGGCGTTCCGACCGTAATTAATTTCAAATATTGCCTAAAATTGGAGCGCAGTTATTTTTAGCATCCGAATATGAAAACACCGCTGACGCCTGAACAAATCGAAGAATTAAAGAAAAAACATATCCGCAGTTTCTGTATGAGACGCGGACATATCAGCAGCGCACAGGAAAAAGCTCTAGAAGAACTCCTGCCGCTCTACCAAATTCAGTACGATCCGAATACCAAGCTGTCCTCTAAAGAGATTTTCGGCAACGACAATCCTGTTGTTCTTGAAATCGGCTGCGGTATGGGCGAAACGACCGCCGCAATCGCCCAGGCGCACCCGGAAATCAACTTCATCGGCTGCGAAGTTTTTGCCGCCGGAGTCGGAGCGCTCTCCAAACGCATCCGCGACATGGACCTCAAGAACATCCGTATCTTCCGACACGACGCGGTTGAAGTCGTCAGAGACATGATTGAAGACAACACGCTCGCAGGCGTGCATATCTTCTTCCCGGATCCCTGGCGCAAGGCTCGTCACCACAAGCGCAGACTCATCAACGATGCGTTCATGAAACTGCTTGTTCCCAAAATTAAGACGGGCGGTTACTTCCACAGCGCCACCGACTGGGAAAATTATGCCGAACAGATGCTGGAGGTTTTGAGCCGCACAGAAGGACTCAAAAACCTGCACGAGGGCGCTGCGCCGGAACCCAAGAATCCGCTGATCGACCGTCCGACAACCAAATTCAATGAGCGCGGAAATCGCCTCGGACACGGCTGCTGGGACTTCGTGTTCATCAAACAGTAAAGAAAAATGCTCTCCGGCGCCTCTCTGCTCTGCATATTTGCGGGCGGCGCGCTCGGCGCAGGCTGCCGAGCGCTCGCCTACATGCTGATCAAAACGCCGAAAAACGGGTTTGCGGCCGCCACTCTGACGGTCAACATCATCGGTTGTCTGCTGCTTGGATGGATTCTTGCTCATGCAGAAGATCTGCCGCAAAATCATTTAGCGGCGCTTCAGGCCGGATTTTGCGCAAGTTTGACGACTTTCTCCTCCTTCGCGATCGATCTTGCGAAAGCGATCCTCAAAGGTAATTGGAAAATCGCTTCAGCCGAGACGCTCCTTAACGCCGCGCTTTGCCCTGCGGCTGTATTTATCGGATTGTGGGCGGGCGCGTTATGAAGCTGCGTGTTTTAACTTTATTGACAGCGGCCCTGTTCGGCGCGCTCGGTGCCGCGCTTCGGGTTTTTACAGAAAACGATCTGCTCTCAGACTTTTCTTCCGAAGCCGCGCTCATCCTCATCAATGTGGTCGGATCTGCCTGCCTCGGCGCCATTACAGTCTATTGCGAAGAAAGACCTGCCTCTTGTCTGAACTTTTTGCTGAATAAAGGCGTCGGCACCGGACTGCTCGGTTCCTTTACAACGTTTTCTGCCTTATCACTGCTCTGTCTGAATCACGACTTCGTTTCAGGCACCTGCTATATGGCGCTGAGCATCACACTCGGAGCAGCTGCCGCTCTTGCCGCAATGCAGCTCTCAAAGCGGCTGCTGCAGAACTCCTACCACTGAACCAGCCCGGTCCACCAAGTCAGAAGAATGACACCGCCAAAGAGGATTCGGTACCAACCGAACGCGGAGAAATCATGTTTGGCAACGTAGTGCAGAAGCCAACGGACCACGGCAAGTGCCGAGAAAAAAGACACAACAAAACCGACGCCAATCGTCGGCAGGCTCTGAGCGGTTAATAATTCACGAGACTCCCAAAGCTCATAAACCGTCGCGCCGAAGATCGTCGGAATCGCGAGGAAGAAGGAAAATTCTGTCGCAGCCGTTCTGGACAGACCAATCACAAGACCGCCGATAATTGTGGCTCCGGAACGACTGGTACCCGGGATCATGGCTAAGCACTGTAAGAAACCGACCTTCAAGGCGTCTCTCCAGCTCATGTCATCCATTGAAGCGACGCGCGGACGATACGATTTCTTATCCTGATAACGCTCAACAATCAAAATGATGACGCCGCCAATCACAAGAGCCGCGGCAACGGAAACCGGATTGAAGAGCCAGGCTTTGATGTACTTAGCAACCAAAACCCCGATTACAGCCGCAGGCAGGAACGCAATAACCGTATTGGCGGCAAGCCTCTGCTGCACTTTTTCGGAAAAGAGACCGAGACAAATGTCGATCAGACGACGGCGATAATGCCAGCACACCGCAAATATAGCGCCTGCCTGAATAGCGATATAAAAAGTATCAGCCTCCGCTCCGGTGTAATCCAGAAGACTGCCTGCGACAATCAAGTGTCCGGTAGATGAAACAGGAAGAAACTCGGTAAGACCTTCCACAACGCCGAGAATCACGGCCTTAAGATAAAGAATCCAGTCCATTGCTGCAAAGCCTTTAATCAGTGCTTATTGAAGTGTTTTTCAAGAATCGGCCGAATCGCCTTCTTCTGCTCATCGGTGAGAGAACCGAAGAACTCATCGCCAAGATGAGCGCAGTAGTTTCGTTCCGTAATTGAACCCATGCCGCAGCGATATACCTCAAAGAGCGTGCGAGAATTCAGGGTCTTTTCCGGAATTTTCAAAGCAGTGAGGTCCTGCTTAAATTCGACAAACCCTGCCTGATCAATCTTCAGCTGCGCTTCTTCGTTTTCCGCACTCTGCTGAAAACGCATGAAGGCGCCCACGGCAACAACGAGAATAAATGCAAAAGCGACCCATGGGGATCGGCTGCGGGAAAAGATAAGCATGGAAAAACACGGCTAATTAATACAGGCCGCTATGATAACAGCGCTCATCTCGTCCTTGAGACAAGAAACGTCACAAAGAGTACGTTATCTGATCCGGAAAGCCGCCTTCGGACGCGAACGAAGCTCCGCATAAATAAACAGGACAATGCCGCTCCAAATGAAACACAGCGGAATCAGCCTGCTTTCGTCAAACGGTTCATTAAAGAAAACCAGGCCGACTATAAGCGTCAGAATCGGATTTAAGTACTGAGTAAACCCGAGGATCGACATCGGCAGATAATTGGCGGCCGCCGAAAATAAGATCATGGGGACTGATGTGACAAGACCGACACTGATCAAAAGCCAGGTGATCTGCGTTCCGCCCGCAATAAAAGCGCCCTGACCTGTCGTCCATAGGTAGTACAAATATGCGCACGCAAACGGAAGCATGAGAGAAGCTTCCAATAAATTGCTGACCCACGGATTGATACCGAGACGCTTTTTAAATACACCGTAAAGCGCCCACGTGGAAGAGACGCCAAGAGCGATCCAGGGAATGCGTCCGAACATGTAAATCATAAGGAGCACTCCGATCGCAGGCAGAATTACGCTGACCCATTTAAGTCGGGAAAGCGTCTCGCGGAAAAAGATGACGCCGAGTACTACGGAAATCAGGGGCGTAAGAAACATACCGATGCCGAGCTCCAGCACCTGATTAATGCTGACGGAATAGACATTGATCCACCAGTTCACCGCAGCCAGAACCGCAGCCATAAAGAGGTTAAAGAGCTGAATCTTGCTGCGGACAACTCCTCTAACCGTACTTTTAATCACTTCCAAACGGCCGAGCAGAAGCAAAAGCGCAGAAATAATTAAAAGCGACCAAAGAACGCGGTGTCCGATGACTTCCCAGCCTCGGACATGTCCGAAGAGCGCCCAGTACAGAGGCATGAAGCCCCAGCATAGATAAGCGCCGAACGATGCGGCAAGACCTTTTACCTGATTATTCATATGGGTCGCAGACTGTGGTGGATTTGAAGCTGTGCTTAGTCTAACAACCTAACGTTCGCTTAAACGTTTTTCTCTTCGGACAAGAGCCGCTCAGGCTGCAGGCCTTTGATCAGATCCGCTTCAATCGGAGCGGGTTCACCGAACATTTCAGCTTCAATCAGACGGGCTCCGATCTCGCAAAAGACGGATCCGCGTGAACCCATCGCGCAGCTCATATACAAATCTTCCGCATGCGGAACTTTTCCGATCACCGGTCTGCGGTCTGAGGCGACACAGCGAAAGCCTTCGTAAAAGCCCAGCCCCTGCGCCTTCGGTATTTGTGGGAACAGCCCCTGCATATGAGAAAGGTTTTTGGAATGCGCCTGAGCCGCCTCAAGCTGCTTATCCGCGCTTTCATAGGTCGCCCCGACGCCGCACCATCCGTCCGGCGCATGAATTAGGTAACCGGGACCGGTGACAGCGCCTTCAAATCCGGCTGTCGCCTCGGGGCTAAGAAGTGTGAGTCTTCCTTTCCACTGATCAAGAGAAATCGGAAGGCCCGACAAACGGGCAGAATCATGAGCCGCGCATAAAACCACACTTTCCGCTGAAGCAATCGGTACGCCAAAAGTGTCAAAGGCGGTCCACAGACCGTTTTGACGCTCTAAACGATCAACACGCATATTTAAGATCACCGGAGTTCTGAGGCGATTTACGCGCTCACGCACCCAGGTTGCGATCGACACAATACCGGCTCCGCCATGCATCAGTCCGCCGAAGCGCGGCTGATAACCGAGCCGCTCAAGGACTTCTTCCGTATCCGCTAAACGCAGAAAAGTTCTCGGAAAATGAAACGGTTTGCCGCGCTCGAACCAATGCTGCCAGCGCGCAAGCTCTTCTACGTCACGCGCCATCTGAAAGAGTCCGTTCAGTTCGCTGTAGCCAGGATAGCGTTTTAACGTGTCCTGAAGCATAAACAGCCCGCTGCGGGACAGTCTGAACAAAAAGTTATCGTCTGCCGAAGGCTGCGCGTGCGCCACACCCCAGCGGATCGCAGATGCGCCGCCCGCGGGCACGAAAGACGTATCGATAATCGTGACATTCAATCCGCGCGCATGCAGCCGTTCAGCGGCGGCAGCGCCCGCAAGTCCGGCACCAATCACCAGAACAGAGCGCGGTACACGCTTCGGACGATCAAAGGGCAGTGCCGCTCGGCGATACGAAAAACGCGGCGCATACCGCCCTACCGTCATCTGCGACTTATGTCCGAATCCGACCGTCTTTTGAACATCAAAACCGGACTCCATAAAGCTTCGACGTACGTCGGAAGCGACGCACCAGGTAGACAGCACTGAACCCTCTCTCGCATGAGCGGCAAGAGACTTCAAAAGCTTCGGCTGCCACATGGCAGGATTCTTTTTGGGAGAGAAACCATCCGGGAAAAACGCATCAAAACTGCAGGCAAGCTGCTTTGCGGCCTGAAGCGCTTCAGAAAAATACAGCGTCAGAACAACTTTGCCTTCGTCAAAGAAAATCTGATGCACGCCGGGCGTGAGTACGGGCCATTTTTCTGCAAGCTCCTTGGCTTCCGTCTTAAGTTCGACAGAGCAGTAGCGCTCTAAATCCTGCGCGGAAAGCGGAAAGCCTTCAATCGCTGTGTAGAGCAGTCTTTCGCATCGCTGAGGGTCTTCTCTCCAAGCTCTTAATACGGTAAGAAAATTCGTGCCCAGGCCAAAACCGTTTTCCAATATGACGAACTGATCCTTGCCCTGCCAACGCTCGGGAAGACCGCACCCGCCCAAAAAAACAAAACGGGCCTGCTGATAGGCACCGTCTCTTGAAGCATAAATATCCGAGAACTCGGGGCTGTACGGACAGCCCCGATTATCTCTCTGAATTTTCCCTGAGGAAATCATCAGCTCTTTAAGGGTTTAAAGCGCAGACGATGCGGTATCGCGTCATCACCAAGACGACGCTTCTTGTCTTCTTCATACTCGGTGTAGTTGCCGGCGAAGAATTCAACCTTAGAGTCTCCTTCAAACGCGAGAATGTGCGTAGCGATTCGGTCAAGGAACCAGCGGTCATGAGAAATAACCATCGCGCAGCCCGCAAATTCCAGCAGAGCTTCTTCCAGCGCACGCAGTGTTTCCACGTCCAGGTCGTTTGACGGTTCGTCAAGCAGAAGCACATTGCCGCCCGCAAGAAGTGTCTTGGCCATATGCAGTCTTCCGCGCTCGCCGCCCGAAAGCGTACCGACAATCTTCTGCTGATCGCCGCCCTTGAAGTTAAAGCGGCCGAGATAGGCGCGGCTCGGCATTTCAAACTTGCCGACCTTCAGAATATCCAGTCCGTCGGATACCGCTTCCCAAACCGTCTTATCGTTCGGCAGGGATTCACGCGTCTGAGAAACTGCGCTGATCTTAACGGTCGGTCCGATATCAATTTCACCGGAATCCGGCTTTTCCTGTCCGAGAATCATCTTGAAGAGCGTGGACTTACCGGCACCGTTCGGGCCGATCACGCCGACAATCGCTCCGGGCGGAATCGTAAAGCTCAGATCGTCAATCAGGAGACGATCGCCAAAGCCCTTGGAAACATGCTTGAACTCAATAACTTTATCGCCGAGGCGGTCTGCCACCGGAATAAAGATTTCATTGGTTTCATTGCGTCTCTGATATTCGTAGCTCGACATCTCTTCAAAGCGATTCAGACGAGCTTTGCTCTTTGCCTGACGGCCCTTGGCGTTCTGACGGACCCATTCCAATTCGTGCTTCATCGCCTTGATGCGGGCGTCTTCCTTGCGCTGTTCAAGTTCTAGGCGCTGTTCCTTCTGATCAAGCCAGGAAGAGTAATTGCCTTTCCAAGGAATACCGTGACCGCGGTCCAGTTCAAGAATCCACTCTGCGGCGTTATCAAGGAAGTAGCGGTCGTGCGTGACAGCGACCACCGTTCCCGGGAAGTGTTGCAGGAACTGCTCGAGCCAATCCACGCTTTCCGCGTCTAAATGGTTCGTCGGCTCATCAAGAAGCAGCATGTCGGGCTTGGACAGAAGCAGACGGCAGAGCGCGACACGGCGCTTTTCACCGCCGGAGAGGTTTCCGATCTTTGCGTCCCAGGGCGGAAGACGAAGCGCGTCGGCTGCGATTTCCATCTGGGTTTCCGCATTTGTGCCGGCAGAAGCGATAATGGCTTCCAAACGGGCCTGCTCAGCGGCTAGCGCGTCAAAATCCGCATCCGGTTCTGCATAAGCGTCGTAAATCTTGTTGAGTTTTTCCTGAGCGGAAAATACGTCGCCAAGACCCTCTTCAACCGTCTCACGGACGGTTTTCTCCGGATCCAGTACCGGCTCCTGCGGGAGATATCCGATATTGAGACCCGGCATCGGGATGGCTTCGCCTTCGATCTCCGTGTCCACGCCTGCCATAATTTTCAGCAGAGTGGATTTACCCGCACCGTTCAGACCGAGCACGCCGATCTTGGCTCCGGGGAAGAAAGACAGAGAAATGTCTTTCAGAATCTCTCGTTTGGGCGGAACAATCTTTCCGACCCTGTTCATGGTGTAAACAAACTGTGCCATATCTAAAAAGTTAATTGTGTAATTCGTGATTAGTCGTCAATCGGCTTGCCGTGCTTGGCATGGCGTTTTTTGACGCCCATGTATCCCTTGAGGACCCAAAGTTTGCGAAGCTTTGAAATTCGCTCGTTTTCCTTTTCTCGAAACTCGCCCATCTCTTTGGGCAGATATTTCTTCCATTTTTTGTACACGCCGCCCATATCCATGTCTTCCATGAATGAACGGAGTTTTTTAGGCAGGCCGTTGGTGTGCACACTCGCCTGAAAATCGATCAGAGCGGGTTTCCCGTCGGGCGTCATGACCCAATTGCTCGTTCCGCGGGTATCGAGGTGTACCAAATCCCGCTGATGAATCGCATTGATAATCGCTTCGCACTGCTCAAGATATTCAGCAGTGACTTCTTCTTCCGGCACGCGGGCAAGCACTCTTCCGGGGATGTACTGTACCGCAAGCGTGTAGTCGTCCAGCATAAAAGCTTTGTTGGGAACGCCTTCCAAACCCGCCAGCTTTTTGATCGCCTTGAGCTCTCGCCACAGGACCAGCTTGGCAAAGCTGTTTTTGACCAGCCAGTGCCGATTAGAAAAATCTTTGATTGTCCAGCGCTCTCCGTTGACCTCTGCAACAGAAACGCAGGCGTTTCCCCAACGGCCGTCTCTTAAAAGCTTTACGTCGGCTTTTTTAAGATCCTCACGGGTAAACGGTAAGTTTTTCTTGCTTGACATTCGTATCCAATTAATTCAAAAGAGCAAGCTCGACAGCCTGCTCCTTTTGATTTATGCGGTTTCTTCGTTATCTTCTTCACTCTTCGGTTTACCGAAGATGGCACACAGCCATATACCGACTTGGTAAAGAATCACCAGCGGCAGCGCCAGAAGCATCTGCGACAGAACATCCGGCGGCGTGAAAATCGCGGCGATAACAAACGCGCCGACCACCATATAGGGGCGAGCCTTCTTGAGCTTATCAATCGAAGTGATGCCCATACGATTGAGCACAACCACCACAATCGGAACCTCAAAGGTAACGCCGAAAGCCAGGAACAGCGCTAAAACGAAACTGAAATAAGAATCAATATCCGGCGCGAAGTTCACCGAGTTCGGAGAGAAGCCAGCGATGAACTGGAAGACCATACGGAAAACAATGAAATAGCAATAAGCCATTCCAAGGAAGAACATGACCAGGCTCGAAATAATAATCGGCGCGGCAAGTTTCTTTTCTTTTCTGTAAAGCCCCGGCGCCACAAATCCCCACAGCTGCCAAAGCACGTAGGGAAGCGCGATAACAAAGGCGACGAAAAGCGTGACCTTCAGCGGGACCATGAACGGCGCAATAACGCCCGTTGCCAGAAGTTTGGCGCCCTGAGGCAGCGCGACCATGAGCGGTTTGCTCAAATAGTCGAAAATCTGCTTCATAAAGGGCGACAGACATGCGAAAACCAGCAGAATAGCAATCGCCATGCGCACTAGGCGGGAACGAAGTTCTACCAAATGGGCGACAAGTGTCTGCTCTTTGTCGTCCTCCGGACCGTCCGGCAGTTCAGCTAAATCCTTATCACTCATGACGAAATGCGAGTTCTATTAGTGTGGCTGTTCGGAGCGAAACGTCCGGCCGTATGAATTCTGGGGTTAAGACGCGGATGAGTCCTGCGGCGCGGTTCTGATTCAACACGGGAATAACCGCGTCTGACACGCTGAGCCGGAGCAAAAGACGCACGAGCGGAAATTTGTTTCTTCAGATCCGCAAGCTCGCGTCTCAGTTCGGCAAGCGCATCTTCCGACGGCTGAGCGGCGGCCACGGGCTGGATATCTTCCGCCTTCGGCGCAGGACCCTGCAGCTCCTGAGGCACGGCCTGAGTCTGCTCGATTCCGGTTTCATGCCAATTGAACGCGCTCTCAAGCGAAGAAGTATCGATCTGACGATCCAGATCGCCCCAATCTCCGACTTCTGCAGGCTTTACAGCCTCTTCGGGCTTCTGCTCAATAATGTTTTCCATCGAGAGTTCTGCCTTGGGAGACGTGGAGTCCATCCAGCTGTCTTTAATGTCTTTGGTTGCGGAATCCACCTGCGACTTAAGATCCTGACCTGCATTGTTCACAGAGTCGGATACTTCTTTGACCTGCTTTTCAATCTGATCTGTCGTGTTCTTCAGATTAGATTGAAGATCTGCCGCCATCTTGCGGGCGTCTTCCTGAATTTTTTTCAGCTCGGAAAGCTCGACCTCTTTATCGATGTCGTTCTTTACCTGTGAAACAAAACGCTGAGCACGCCCCATCAGCGTGCCAGCGGTTTTTGCTACCTGAGGAAGCTTATCGGGACCGAGTACGACTAAAGCAACAGCCGCAATCAGCCCGATTTCCCCCATACTGAAATCAAGCATAAGCGCTCAATCCCATTAGGCCTGTTTCTGATCGGCAGGAGCAGTCTCTTTAGCTGCAGCGGCATCAGCCTTCTGTTCAACCTGCTGCGGTTTCTGCGGTTCGTCCTGAGCTTCTTTCATACCTTCCTTGAAGCCTTTGACCGCACCGCCGAGGTCTTTACCCATGTTCTTAAGCTTGCTCGTACCGAAAATCAGAACAACAATGACCAGAACAACAAGCCAATGCCAAATAGAGAGGGAACCCATGTTTAACTCCTAGAGTTTCTGCCAGGGGCGCGGGCCGCCCAAGACATGTACGTGAATGTGATTTATTTCCTGACCGCCGTCATGACCGGTGTTGATGACAACGCGGAATCCATTATTTGCACCGGCTTCTTTAGCCAGAACAGGCGCTAAGGCCAGCATTTTACCTAAAAGCGGCTCTTCTGACTTGCCCATGACCGCCAAAGAATCAAAATGCTGTTTCGGAATAATTAAAAGATGAACCGGAGCCGCAGGATGAATATCCTTGAACGCTACCACGTCATCATCTTCATAAACCTTCTGAGAGGGAATCTCTCCTCGGGCGATTTTGCAGAAAAGACAATCTTCCTTTTGCATACACTACTCCGTTAACTTCTATTATTGTTCAAGAAAAATCAAAGCGGCTCAACCTTGATAACCCTTAGAAACACTCTGCTTTTCTTCTTTTTTCACGATTCTTTACGATTTGCCTTTTCAACAAGGCCGGAAGTGCCCTCGCGCCGAGCCAGTTCGGCAAGCACTTCTTCCGGACGAATACCGGCCTGAGAAAGTACGACCATGCAGTGAAACCATAAGTCCGCCGTCTCGTAGATCAGGTGATCCCGATTTCCGTCTTTGGCGGCCATAATCACTTCGGCAGCTTCCTCCCCGACTTTTTTCAGCGCTCCGTCCGGAGCTTTGGAAAATAATTTGGCGACATAGGAGGTCTTCGGATCTCCGCCTTTGCGGCTGTCAATCACATCGGCAACATCGCTCAGTACTGCAACTCTTTCCATCTTGTATTCCTTATTTCTTACCGTACATCTCTTCGGCGCTGCGAATCACGTCGGAGTTCTCTTTCCAGCTGTCCGCTTCCCAGGTTCGGTAAAAACAGCTTCGGTGACCCGTATGGCAGGCAATACCACCGATTTGCTCAACACGGTAAATCACGGCGTCTGCGTCGCAGTCAAGCAGAATCTGAACAATCTTCTGACGGTTTCCGCTCTCTTCGCCTTTGCGCCAAAGACGAGAGCGGGAGCGGGAAAAATACGTTCCGTATCCGGTCTGCGCGGTCTCTTCAAGCGCCTCGCGATTGGCCCAGGCCAGCATGAGCACCGTCCCGTCCTCTGCGTCCTGAGCGATGACAGGCACCAGCCCGGCATCGTTGAACTTAACACTGTCGGCAATGCTCATCTTTAATCCAGCCTCACGGTAATGCCCTGCGCCTGCATATAGCGCTTGGCCTGCTCAATGGTATATTCGCCGAAATGGAAAATGGAAGCCGCGAGCACCGCGTCCGCGTGTCCCTGCACAATGCCGTCCACCAAGTGCTGCAGATTGCCGACGCCGCCTGAAGCAATAACCGGAATAGTCACTGAGTCGCTGACCGCGCGCGTCAGCGCAAGATCAAAGCCCTGCTTTGTCCCGTCGCCGTCCATGCTGGTTAAAAGAATTTCACCGGCGCCAAGCGCCTGCACTTTCTTTGCCCACTCGACCGCGTCAATCCCGGTCGGCGTGCGTCCGCCCCGAGTGTAGACTTCCCACGTTCCGTCTCCTCGGGCTTTCGCGTCGATCGCGACCACAATCGCCTGACTGCCGTAGGTCGCGGAACACTCCCCAATGAGATCGGGATTGTTGACGCCCGCGGAGTTAATCGAAACCTTGTCGGCTCCGCTGTTTAACAAGCGGCGCACGTCGGAAACCTTACGCACGCCTCCGCCGACCGTCAGCGGAATGAAGACTTGGGCGGCCACGTCTTCAATCACTTTAAGAATTAAATCGCGTTCGTCGGATGTGGCGGTAATGTCCAGAAAGGTCAGTTCATCTGCGCCCTGTTCATCATAACGGCGCGCGATTTCCACCGGATCTCCCGCATCGCGAAGATCAACAAAATTAGTTCCCTTAACAACACGGCCGCCGGTCACATCCAGACACGGAATGATTCGCTTCGCGAGCATAACTGTTAGTCCTCAGAGCCTTCAGACTCTTCAACAAGCTTGAGCGCCTCTGTAAAGTCCAAAGTTCCTTCATAAAGTGAACGGCCGAGAATCGCCATCGTGACGCCGTCGTCCTCAACCGCAAGAAGTTTGCGAATATCTTCCAAATCACGAATACCGCCGGAGGCGATCACGGGGATCGAAAGATGACGCGCAAGATCGGCTGTCGCATCAACATTGCAGCCGGTCAGCATGCCGTCACGGCTGATGTCGGTATAGAGAATCGCGTCAACGCCGTAGCCCTCGAATCTCTGGGCAAGATCCACTGCGCTGTGACCGGTAGTCTTTGTCCAGCCGTCCGTCATGACCATGCCGTCCTTAGCGTCCAGGGAAACAATGACGCTGCCGCCAAACTGGCAGCAGACGTCATGAAGGAAACCCGGCGCTTTAACCGCGGCTGTGCCGATAACGACATAGTCGGCACCGAAATCCAGTACCTGCTCAACTCTCTCAAGCGTACGCATGCCGCCGCCGATCTCGATCTCCACATCGTCGGAGAATTCGGAAATGATTTTCTTGATCACGGCAAGATTAACCGGTTTGCCGCTCTTAGCGGCATCCAAGTCCACCAAGTGAAGCCGCTGCGCGCCAAGATCAACCCAGTGCTTGGCCTGTGCGACCGGGTCGGTGTTAAACACGGTGATATTGGAAGTCAGGTCACCCTGGCGAAGACGAACACACTGGCCGCCTTTAATATCAATTGCGGGAATTAATAACATGGTATTTCTTTCAAGATTTAGTCAGGATTCCAAGTCAGGAAATTTGCATAAAGAGCGAGACCGGCCGCGGCGCTTTTCTCCGGGTGGAACTGTGTGGCAAACACATTGTCCTTAGCCACCGCAACAGTGACCTCTTTTCCGTAGAAAGTAACGCCCGCGATCAGACTCGGATCTTCGGGTACTACATAATAGCTGTGGACGAAATAAAACCAAGCGCCGTCACTAATGCCGTTCCACATGCGGTGCGGTATTCTCTGAGAAACTCGGTTCCATCCCATCTGCGGAACTTTAAGACGAGCTCCGCTCAGGTCGGTTTGATTAGAAGGAAAACGAACCACGTTTCCTTTGAAAATGTCCAAACCGCCGACATCGCCTTCCTCGCTGTGCGTGAAGAGCATCTGCTCTCCGATGCAGACCGCAAAGAAAGGTTTGTTTTTTACAGCATCGCGAACCGCTTCTTCAAGACCGGTGCGGCGAAGATTCGCAATGCAGTCGGGCATCGCGCCCTGGCCCGGGAAAATCACGCGGTCGGCCTTCATCACATTCTCAGGCAGCGCAGTCACTTCAATCGTGGTGCCAAGCGGCGCAACTTTTTCGACCGCCTTGCTGACGCTGCGCAGATTTCCTGAACCATAATCAACAATCGCTATTCTCATAAAACGCCTTTCGTCGAGGGAACACGGCCCATTGCTCGTTCGTCCGGGGCAGCGGCAGTACGCAGCGCGCGTCCGAAAGCTTTAAAGACGGACTCACACTGATGGTGCGCGTTCACGCCCCGCAGGTTGTCAATGTGCAGCGTAATCTTCGCGTTGTTGACGAGCGCAAAGAAAAATTCACGCGGCAGCTGCGTATCCATCTCTCCGATCATCGGAGCGGTAAAGTCCACGTTCCAGACCAAATAGGGACGTCCCGAGAAATCCATAACGACGCGGGAAAGCGCCTCATCAAGGGGCACACAGCTTTGGCCGAAGCGCGTGATGCCGACTTTATTGCCGATCGCCTGAGCAAGACACTGGCCCATCGCGATGCCGATATCTTCAATCGAGTGGTGACCGTCAATCCACAGATCGCCTTCGCACTTGACGTACAAATCGATCATGCCGTGACGGGCGATCTGATGGAGCATATGATCAAAAAAACCGATACCAGTGTGGATGTCGGCCTGTCCGGAGCCATCCAGGTCCATCTTCACAATAATTTCGGTTTCCGCTGTCCTGCGTTCAACCTCAGCTGCTCTGTTCATAATCCGTCCTATTTCTTTTCAAGTTCGCTGACGCGGTACATCGAGCTTGCAGAGTGCGCTGTGAGGAATTCGCCGCGGGCCAGAACGTCGGCAACATGACCAAGTTTTTCCGCGCCCTCTTTGCTGACCTGAAGCACGCTCATGCGCTTCTGGAAATCCCAAACACCAAGCGGGGAAGAATAACGGGCGGTTCTTGATGTCGGCAGAACATGGTTCGGGCCGGCACAGTAGTCGCCGAGCGCTTCACAGGTGTAGGCGCCAAGGAAGAGCGCGCCGGCGTGGTGAATCTTGTCGGCGTATTTTTCCGGTTCTTCGACGGAAAGCTCAAGATGCTCCGGAGCAATCGTATCGGCGACACGGCAGGCCTCATCAATAGAGTCCGTCACAATGATGGCGCCGCGATTCTTCAGGCTGGCTTCAATGATTTCCTTACGGCTCATATTCGGAAGCTGACGTTTAATAGACTCTTCCACCTTGTCGGCAAATTCGGCGTCCGGCGTGAGCAGAATCGCCTGAGCCAGCTCGTCATGCTCGGCCTGACTGAACAGATCCATCGCGATCCAGTCGGGGTTGGTCTTACCGTCGCAAATCACGAGAATTTCAGAGGGGCCCGCGATCATATCGATGCCGACCGTACCGAACACATAACGTTTGGCAGCAGCGACATAGGCGTTGCCCGGTCCGACAATCTTATCAACCGCAGGAATCGTTTTAGTACCGTAGGCCATTGCGGCGACCGCCTGAGCTCCGCCGATGGTGTAGCACTCCTTAACGCCGGCAAGCGCAGCAGCAGCCAAAACCAGCTGATTGGGTTTGCCGCCCGGAGTCGGAACCACCATCACGATTCTGCCGACACCGGCCACGTGAGCCGGCATAGCGTTCATCAGAACGGAAGACGGGTAAGCGGCCTTACCGCCCGGGACGTACAGACCGACAGAGTCCAACGGGATATAACGAATACCGAGCTTGGTTCCGTCTTTTTCGGTGATCGACCAGCTCTGACCGATTTCATGCTCATGGAAAGAATGAATTCGCTGAGCGGCGGTCTTAAGCGCCTGTTTCTGATCTTCAGGAAGCGTCTCGAGCGCTTTTTTAAGATCCTCTTCGGTCAGAAGGAACTCTTCCATGCTTTTGGCGTCCATATGATCGAAGCGATTGGTGTATTCAAGCACCGCCTCGTCGCCTCTTTTACGCACATCCTCGACAATCGCCTCGGCTCTGCGCGTAATCTCCGGATCAACCGAGGAGTCCACAGCGACCAGTTCGGAGAACTTCGCAGCGAAGTCCGCATCCTTTGTATTCAGTCTTCTAATGATCATTTTTTCACCGTTTTTTCGAAAATTTCAATCAGCGGCAAAATCTCCTGCCGCTTTAATTTCATTGCCGTCTGTCCGACAATCAGTCGAGAAGACACGTGATCGATTGTTTCCACTTCCACCAAATCATTCGCTTTGAGCGTCGCGCCGGTACTGACCAAATCAACAATCGCGTCGGAAAGACCCGCGATCGGCGCAAGCTCCATCGAGCCGTACAGCTTGATCAAATCCACATGAACGCCGATTCGCGCGTAGTAGTCGCGCGAATACTTCATATACTTCGTCGCAATTCTGAGGCGCGCTCCGCGTCTGACCTTGCTTCGGTAATCAAAATCGCGGGGACAGGCAACGCACATGCGGCATTTCGCGATATTCAGATCGAGCGGAATATAAAGTCCGGAGCCGCCGTGTTCATACAGTGAATCCTTTCCCGCGACACCCATGTCCGCCGCGCCGTACTGCACGTAAGTCGGCACGTCGCTTGCGCGGACAACCACGATGCGCAGATCCGGGTTATTGGTTCCAATAATCAGTTTGCGGGACGTTTCCGGGTCTTCCAGAGGGTAGATGCCGGCCGCCGCCAAAAAGGGCAGCGTTTCCGTAAAAATTCTTCCTTTAGATAGTGCGAGCGTAATCATTCTTTGACTCTCTTGATATCAGCTCCGAGCGCTCTGAGCTTTTCCTCCATCTTTTCGTATCCGCGGTCCAGATGGTAAATTCGATCGACGGTGGATTCTCCGTCCGCGGCAAGCGCCGCGATGACTAACGCCGCGCTCGCGCGCAGATCCGTCGCCATAAGGGGCGCCCCGGAAAGTCTGGAGACGCCGCGAACCGTCGCGGTGTGTCCGTCAATTGTTATGTCGGCACCGAGTCTCTGCAGCTCGGGCACATGCATGAAACGATTCTCAAAAATGGTTTCGTCCACACGGGCGGCCCCTTCAGCGATGGTGTCAAGCGCCATAAACTGCGCCTGCATATCAGTCGGAAAAGCCGGATACGGCGCAGTACGAATATCAACCGCTTTCAGAGTTTTTCCGGCGCCCGCTTCAATCCAATCGTCCCCGAAAGTAACTTCGGCGCCCGACTCTCTCAGTTTGTCGATGACCGCGGCAAGATCTCTCGGATTGCAGTGCGTCACACGGGCTTTTCCGCCGGTGGCGACCGCGGCAACCAGGAAGCTTCCGACTTCAATGCGGTCGCTCATGACCGTATGCGTCGTGCCGTGCAGCTTCTCAACGCCTTCAATAATGATTCGATCGGTGCCCGCGCCCTGAATCTTTGCGCCCATGGCGTTCAGACAGTCGGCCAGGTCGACCACTTCCGGCTCACGTGCCGCGTTTTCCAGTACCGTTGTACCTTCGGCGAGCACCGCGGCCATCATCAGGTTTTCCGTTCCGGTCACCGTCACCATATCGGTCACGATAAGAGTGCCTTTAAGCTTGTCGGCCGAGGCGCTGACATAGCCGTGGTCAATAGTCACCTCGGTTCCAAGCGCTTTCAGGCCTTTGATGTGCTGATCAACCGGTCTTGCGCCGATCGAGCAGCCGCCGGGCAGCGATACCTTGGCCTTGCCAAAGCGCGCGACAAGCGGGCAGAGCACAAGAATAGATGCCCGCATGGTCTTCACCAGATCGTATGAAGCTTCAGTGGATGTAATGTTCGACGCTTCGATCGTAACCGCGTGGTCCGAGCGCGTCACTTTGCAGCCCAGATCTTCCAAAAGTCTGAGCATGGTTTTGACATCGGCCAAATCCGGAAGATTATGGAAAACCATCGGCTCTTCCGTTAAAAGCGATGCGGCGAGCAAAGGAAGCGCCGCATTCTTTGCGCCGGAGGCTCTGATTTCCCCGCGCAGCGGTTTTCCGCCGGTGATAACTAGTTTTTGCACTGAGCAACTCCAAACAAAACAGTTCGAGTGCGCCGAACAAATACGGTCACACCCATAACACATTGAGTTTATAGCGATAGCAAAGCGAATTGGCGCTTTGCAGCGCTTTTTTTTCAAGATTTATTTATCTCGGGAGCAAGACATGAAAAACCGCGGGACAGCTTTTTTCCGCCAATCCCGCGGTCTCACCCGATCTTCTACTTCGCGTATTCTCTCCAGTCTCCGCTGTCGAGCTTAACGTAGTCTTTTCCGTTGTAATTGATGACCTTCGCATTGGCGTTCTCAGAGACAGAATGCGTCTGAGGAAGCCCCTTCACCAGCTCTTCGAGCGTCTCAGAGCCCTCCGGTTTGCCAAAGAAGTTCGTCTCAAGCACGCGTCCGATCAGCGTGCTGATCGCAAGATAACTGGTCTTTTGCGTCACATTGACCGGTCCGCCCTGAGGCTGGATGCCGATGAACTTCACGAGCGCGGGCACATGTGTAATGGACGGGCTCGGGATATCGCGAAGATGTGCGACCTGAACCTTGTCGCCCTGCTCGGCGGCGCCATGCTCGGGCACAACCACCAGCATGACTTTGCGGCCGCTCTTTTCAATATCGGAAATCAGCGTATCCAAATCATCCAGCATCGCTTTGGCACGCGGCTTAAACGGTGCAAGACGGCGTTTGCCGGCAAAACGGTTGCCGTCATGCAGCGCAATCAGATTCACGAAAGTCGCGCTCTTATGATCGCTGCTCTCAGCTGTCTTTTCCCAGTCTTTAAAGACCGCTCTGGCGTCTCCGATCGGTTCCTCATCAAAGGAGTCATAGCGCTTGGGATACTTCATTTCTTCAAGACGCGGCGTCAGACCGGCCAAGTGTCTGAGGCTCTGATAGAAGTTGTCGTATTTGCCGCTGTGATCCATGAACACATACTGGTTGTAGCCGAGATGACCGAGTCGGCTCATGATTTCGCAGTCGGGATTGCGCCCTTCATACAAATCCTCGTGCGAGGGCTGTCCGCAGGCGGACTTCAGCAGACGAAGCGCTGCAGGACCTGAGTACGAAGTTGCCGAATTAAAGTTCTCAAATCGAATATTGAACTTCTGCAGCACTTCATGATTGTCCAGGCCCACCGCTTTCAAATCCGAATTGGAGAGCGAACAGATATTCAGAAGAAGAATATCAAACGGAGTATCGGTCTTCGGCAAAGAGTCAGGCCATACCGCACGGCGATCCTTCTCAGTGTCGTGGAACGTCTTAAGCCACTCGTCAAGATTGCGGGATGTCGGATCAAGCGTCTGCGGAATCAGATCGCTCTTAACCTCTTCTGCGCCTTCTTTTTTAGCGCTGTCGGCTGCAGCCACGGTTTCCACCGGCACCGGAGCGGGCCGCTGAAACAGCGGCTGCCATACCGGTGCGAGCAGCAAAATCACCAGATAGCCGATTGTGAAGGTCGTGACGCGCACATAATCGCGGATCGCGTAATAGACCACAATCAGCACCAAGCCGATACCGATCATCTCGAAGTTAAGGAAGTTCAGCAGTGAATCCACAATGTAGCCGGTCTCCATCGCCGCGACATTGTGGAAGTTTCCCTTGATGCTTTCAAGTCCCGGCAGCCAGCTCTCGCTGTAAACCAGCGCGAATGCCGCGCAGACAGCCGCAAGAGTTCTAAGCCATCTCAGCCAGCGGTTCTGCAGCGGGAACATGACAAAAATCAGCAGAAGAACGTTATGCAGAAGATTCAGCGTGAGATAGCCGAATCCCGCAAGAAGAAATTCTCCGATGAAAAAGACGTTCCAAAGGCCGAGACCTTTCCACTTTTCCTTTTTATTACCCGTCGACGCCATGTTGTCTTCTCAAATTAATTCGGAGTCTTGGTATCGATAACGAGATCGTTGCTCGGAATAATCAGACGGCCCTTCTCGTCAAAAGCAAACGCTCGGTAATCGAAGCCGAGACCGAACATAATCAGGCAGTTGCGATAGTAGTTCACGCCTGTCATTTTAGTCGATGTGAGTACCGTGCGAATAATGGCGCCCGCTTTGTCGCTGCTGACGTAAGGAAGGAAGCACGCTCCGAAAGCGTCCACTTCCCAGCCGCTGAAAGTCATATCGCCGAGATTCACCTTTTCAGGCGGCAGATTCGTGCGTCTGACCGCATCAATCATAGGACCGTAGTGCTTGGCCAGAAGTTCGTAGTTCTGATCTTTCGGAGAAAGCATGGACGCCCACAGGTAAGTGCGGATTGCGTTGTAGCTGCCTTCCATTTTGTTCGGATCGACCAGGCGGCCGCTGCTGTCAAATTTTGCCCAGTCGGGTGCGGCTCCGTCCGGGGAGCTGCGGATCATCGCGTTAATCAGCCCTTCCAGAACCGGCTGCCAATAAGGATCGTGCTCGGCAAAGCGACGAAGGATCTGCGGCGGATAGTAGCTCGGGTTGATCGTGATGATGCCTTTATCTTCAAAACCGACCCGCCCCGGCAGGATGACTTTGCCGACATTGGGAATATCACGAACAAGCTCCTTGAGCTTTGCGAGGTAGTCGTTCGCGCGCGCTTCATACTCAGGCGCGTTCCAAATACGGGCCGCTTCAAGCAGTGAATACGCAATCCACATATCGGAGTCGGTCGCGTTATTTGTATCCATAATCTTGCCGGGATTTTCCATCTTCCCATCCGGAATGCCCCAAAGCCAGGATGGCTGATCCTTTCCTAGATTGTTTTCGGACCAGGCAAACACCTGATCAAAGGTCTTTCGATCATTGGCGACAAGCGCGTAGAACATGGCGTAGGACTGGCCTTCCGAAGTCGTGATCAGGTTCTTCTCACTGTAGTCAACGACTCGTCCTTCTTCCGTCACATTGGTCGACTTAAATTCGTCCCAAAGATCCCAAGCCAGTGCCTGTGTCGAAAACGCGGCTGACAGCAGGCAGGCGATAAGTAATTTTCCTTTCATGTCGATCTGCTCCTTAATGACGCCGGCTGCGGTATCTGATAATTGAGTGCATCAGATAGTAGATTCCGCCTGCAAACAGGAGGGCGCAAAGTAATGTGAAAAGAACCAGCAGAAGCGGCTGATCCAGCAGCGAGTACCAAACACGCTGATGCCAAGGGAGCGACCCGGTGTAATAAGAGGGGCCCGCCTCAAAGCTTGAGGGCACTGCGTTGGGTCTGAAAATTGCGACACTCCCGCCGACAACCTTGAGATCCCCGGGATTCATCAGACGTTTATTGAGAATAAAACTTCCGTCCTGTCCGTCTCCCATCAAAGTAACGACGGAGCGGCCGCTACTGTATGGCGATTCATACTGCGCCATCGCGGCGATACCAGTATCCTCGGTCACAAGTGTTCGACCCGTATTGTCCGCTTTCTCACTGAATTGATTTTTGTCGTTGCCGCGCATCTTTTCAAGAAGCACCTCCGGCTCAAGTTTTTCCAGTCCGGAGAGATCCTGACTGGTTTCGGCAAAAACTAAAATATCCTTATCTTTTGCGTTGCCGTTGCGTACTGCGGAATCAACTGTGACTTTCGTAGCTGGATAGCCGATCTGAGCTCCGATTCGCCCCATTGTGTTCAGCATAGTTGAAACAACGTTTGCCGGCGCCTGATCTCGAATCAGAACAAGCGTCTGGGAAAGATCCGCGTACTTGGAGAATGGGAAGCCGCTAACGGTGAAAAGCTTCAAATCCGGCAGGCGCGCAAAGTGGTAGAACCCAGAAAAATCAATGGTCGAGTTCGGATCGATTTCCACCTGATTCGGAATCAGTGCGACACTCTTGCAGTTTTCCGTCGTACCTCCGGAGACGCTAAGCGCGTACTGGAAATCAAACGTCATCATGTTCTCTGCCGAAAGCAGACGGCTCGGAATCGATGTGTTATTCCACAGATTCGCCAATCCGTTCAGCATAGAGAACTGAGAGGCGAAGGAATTGCTGTTGGTATCCGGCTTCAGCTCGTAGGATTCCACCAGCTGATCGTTCAGTAAAAAGCGCATCTGAGCCGCTTCGCGGTTCGTGGGCTTGGTGTAGCGGTAACGAAGATCGAGATTAACGTTGCTGCTAGTCACCATAAACAGGTCCGGCGGAAGCTTAACTTCGAGCTTAATGGGAGCCGGGTGCAGTCCAGTGCTTGTCAACTGACCGCGATACTTAGCAATTTTGTCAAAGCTGACTTTTTCGCCGGTCGGAATCCATGCGGGCGCGTCATACGCTTTTCTATCGGGAAGCGCACTGAAGCCTTCGATTGTCACAAGACCGCCAGCGATCCCCTTATCTTGCGCAGCGAGGTAGCGCGCGGCCGTCAGCAGATCGTCCTCATTGCGCCCCGCGATCACAAGAATCTTGGCGAACATAGTGTTGGGCGCGTCCACAACAGAAACTGTCGGCGCATTAACCTTCGGCAGGAACTTCAGAAAGTCCGGACGACTGTCGTTGGTGACAAAGGCAACAAAATTCTGATCCGACGGCTGCTCGTTGTAATAAACCGGAAAGTCAATGCCGCGCCATTCCGCCTTAACACCTGCCCAGGAAGCGACCACTGCGGCAGCCTGCTTCATCAGATTATTTGGAGCCGAAGCAAACACAACCGGCAGTGTTGTAGCCGACGGGCTCAGCGTGTTGACAAACGGTGTCGGAATAAGCGAAAGATCATTCGCAAGACGAACCATCTGAGTGCTGAGCGTAAGGAAACTTGACGAATCCACAGTCAGCCAAAGCGAGGGGTTGGAAACCGAACCGCAGACGTTCGTATAGGCCCCTACAAATTCCAGCGTAATGCGGTTAGTCTCCTCAATCTGCTTCGGATTGAAATCAACGGTTGCTGAAACCTGACTGCCAAGCTGTTCCTTTGTCACGGGCAGAGACTTCTGAAGCTGACCGTTCAGATAGACATTCAGTTGACTCTGCTGAGGGATCAGTGCCGGCGACGGGGTGTAGCGCAGAGTTACAGACGCCTTGGAAATCACTTCGTTTTTAGGCGAATAAAAACGAAAGGAGCGCTCGTTGTAGATGCCCGTCATCTTGATCTGATCGATCATGCCCTCGGTGGAGTAGCTAAAGAGCGGAGTATCGCGGCGAATGACCGGAATCTGATCCACTCTAAAGTTCGGCTGAACATCTCTAATATAGGTCGGCTCGAGCTGGGCGGAGAAGGCGGGGTTGCCTAATGAGCCGATGACCGCACTGAGAACACAAAGCGTTGCGCCTTTCAGGGATAAATGTAGCCTTTGCGTAAAATTCATATTTTTCTGGCCTAGAACTGTGGTTTATCTATATATGTTTTAAAGATTGTACGTCTTTCTTATCGTTTTCACCTGTTTCTTCCCTTCTTAGCGCATTAATTGGGTATGCTCCGAGTCCTCAAAAGGAGAGTTTTTACTGTCCTTGCGGAACTCGGGGAAGCGGGGAATAAAACTAATCACTTCGCGCACGCACCAGCTGACAGACTTAAAGAACCAACCGACGGAGTTGGAAGAATAATTTGCAAAAGAAATTGCCCCAAGTTTAGCTATCTGCAGGAGCGATTCTGCGCCCGAGAGCATGCCATAGGGCTTGACTTCCGACTGCTTCTGAACCCAAATATCCGGCGTCCCGAACGTCGCACTCACATAGTGCATTTCCTCAACTCGTGTATCCTGTCGAACGATAACTTCCAAAACACCTTTATCAAATACCGCGTCGACCACGCAATGAAATGAGTATCCCGGATGATGTTTAGTACCAAATGTCATCGTGATTTCCTGATTCGGTTCAAAGAACTGAACATCCTGCGGGTTGATCGTAATCACACAGTCCTTCTGGGAAAAGGCAGCAAGCTTGGCCGATATATTCTTCTCCCCGACTTTGAGCTGAACCGACGTCTTAAACGCAATACGCGGGAACTTTCGCTTCTGAACGCTTTCCACGCAAACAGCCATCGCTGCAAAAAGGATGACCAGGTTGTATGCGATCCAGACTAAGTTGATCAGAATCATCATGACCTCATAGGAGCTCGCGCCGATCATTCGATATATACCGATCAGGAAACCCAACATATTCAAAGAAAGCAAAAGCAGATACGGTTTCGAGACTGCCCAATCCAGATACGCTTTATCAATAACGCCGCCCTTTGCTGTTACGTTGAATTTTCCTTTGTGCGGCGCAATGAGTGCAACCAGGGTCGGCACAAAGATGTACCAGGACAGAATGGTTTCGTAGAGTGCGCTGACAAAAGGAAAACGGTAACCTCGGTGAATCGCGTACGTCGTCATAGTTGAATGCACCATGTGTGGGACCAGATAGACGAAGATTGCGATTGCGCTTGCATAGATCACGTAGACATCGGCAAAAAGGAACGGGAGCGGTGCAATCAGGAAAATAATTCTCGGCAGACCGTGCAGAAAGTGGATCATCGCATTCAGAAAGCACAGACGCTGCGGTATCGAGAGACCTTTCCCAAACAACGGATTATCCAGTCGGAAAATCTGAACCATGCCTCTGGCCCAGCGGATGCGCTGACCGATATGCGCAGCAAGCGTCTCCGTACTCAGCCCTGCTGAAAGCGGCGTGCTGAGGAAAGCCGAGCTCCAGCCCTTACGGTTGAGCTTCAGTGAAGTATGAGCATCCTCCGTCACAGTTTCTACCGCAATGCCGCCCACCTCTTCGAGCGCTTTGCGGCGCATGATAGCGCAAGAGCCGCAAAACATCGTAGCGTTCCATGTGTCATTGCCTTTCTGAATGAAGTCATGAAAGAGTGAATTCTCATTCGGAACGTTGTCTTTCAGGTGCAAGTTTTTCTCAAACGGATCCTGAGAATAGAAATGATGCGGCGTCTGAACCAGCGCAACTTTCGGATCCTTGATAAACCAGCCCATGGTCTTTTGCAGAAACGTACGCACAGGGACATGGTCACAGTCAAAAATGGCGATAAATTCCCCATTGGTAATGCTCATCGCATGATTGATGTTTCCTGCCTTAGCATGATTATGCTTTTCCCGTTTAATGTAGTGAGCGCCCACTTCGGCAGCAAAATCCTCAAAGTCTTTACGGCTTCCGTCATCAAGAATATGCACGTTGAGCTTAGATTTTTCCCAATCCTGACAGAGCGCCGCGTAGACAGTTGGCTTCACCACATCCAACGGTTCATTATATGTAGGAATAAAAATATCGACTGTCGGCCACTGTGACGGCTCTTTAGGTATCGGAGCGGGTTTTCTATCCAACACCCAGCAGACTTGGAAGTAGCCCAGAAGCATCACAATAAAAGCGTAAGTCTCCGCCAAAATCAGAAGCCAAGTGAAAATCACCGACGTATAGCTGTTGGGATTGATAGTTTCGCTATAACGCCACCAAATATAGCGAGAGGAAACGATCACGGAGATCACGATCAGCATAAGCAGCGTCAAACGAGTATGCGCTTGAAAAAGCGTGAGCGCGATTGTTCCAAGAATCAGCAAAAAGATAATTTGTTCGTCCAGACTAAAGGGCTGTGTCACGCAGAGCACATAGAGAAAGAGTCCGACAATAAGAAGGAAGCCGATAAATATTTTTTTCCCCAGAGAAATCTTCCCGGCGGAGTCTCTATGCTCAGGCAAATCGATTTTTTCCGATACCAGTGACTTAGAAAGACGCTCGGAAACACGGCGGACAAGGCGGTTCGCTTTCTTTGCCGCCATGACGGTCCAGCGGAAAAGAAAAAAGGTAGAAAAGTGACTATTCTTAGACTGCCGAAGCGCGGTTTCTTCTTTACTTGATGCAAAAAGCATCAAGAATATCAGCTGGATAAACACCCTGACGGAATCCAGAGGACGAAGCCGATGAAAGTTAATCTGCGGAAAATAGAAATCTTTGCCACGTTTAAGCCTCTGAAAAACCGGCGACTCGATTGGAAAAAGCAACCAGGCGGCTCCCAAAGCCAACAAGTTAATAAAATAACTGACGCCGCCGGTCGTGTTTGACCGCAAATAGTTAGAGACTCGCGATATTCGGTCTTTGGCTCCGTTAATCAGGTCAAAAAGAAGCATAGCAGGCGGTAAGTTTTGTTATTTGTTAGTTAATAAGTATAAGTGCTGAGAGGTATAAGAAATCAAATCTGTGTTGCTCTGCACTGTTTCAAGCTCACAAATACCATATTTCTTCTGCCCCTATTCTATTCAATGAACTTACCTCTAAAAATGCATCACATGGCAAGAAGGTTCCGTGGTGAGATAGATACATTCACTTGAGACTAAGAGATTGGTTCAATACTTATTCAATGGAATGGAGGAGTATCGAGAATTTGAGCAACTATCGGGGGTTCCGAAAGATATTCTGCGTTTAGAGAAGGCTAATCTCGCATAACTAAAGATTGGATTGCTTCCGAAGAGCACCATCCTCTCTTCCCATCAGTGAAAGAGAAGGAATAGTTAAGCAAGTCTTCGTCACGAACTTTCGCAAGTTCTATTGCGAAACAGAGAAGTTCCGATCCGCAGTATAGGCAGCTGAGTTCTATGGCCTGGAATCTCGTTCAATTCATCGGTAAGTTAAACCCGAATACAAAAGACATGCAACAGCTGGGATAACAAAAGACCCGAAGACGGGCATGTACGCTACTCGATTACATCTGTTCTGGTGTACGCCCTTTAATCCAAGAATGGAACTGAGAATTCATCACCTACATTGAAGATCACACACCAACTCATTCATTATAAAGTTATAAAATACAATAAGTTATCTTCCATAATGTGATATCGAGTAACTTTACAAAAGTAAGAAATAATTCAGATTTTGTTACTTCCCTCCAACCAACCGCATACCGACGTTTTCTTGAATGGTTGATACCGAATTTAGAACCTGAATTCCCGCTCCTAGATTACAAAAATCGGGGCGGGGATTTTTATTTTCAACTTCTGCATAAGTTCCTTGTAA